>JAHHMJ010000082.1 GCA_018678395.1 Gemmatimonadota bacterium
GCCCAAACTACCGTTGCTCATCCAGGCATCCGTGCGATCCGGTGCGTCACCGGAGCGCGCCACCCGGAACGAGCTGCCGCTGCATCGACACTTCAGCGGTCACGGCCAACCCGTACTCGGTCTTCAGCTGTTCGATCGACGCGATCATCAGCGCCTCGACCAGGAAGGGGTTGTGGGAGGCCGAGCCGGCGAAGCCCGCGAAGCCGGCGTTGAACTTGGCGCCTTCACCCGTCGTGTAGCGGTTGTCGCCCGAATCGAACTCGGTCGCCGGAACCAGCGCCACCAGTCGGTCGATCTCGGCGGCCAGGGTCGTAAGGCGAAGTTGCGCCACCTGGTTCGCAGCACTTGCGCCCTGCGCAGAGCCGTGACAACCGGCGACGGCGCAGCCTTCGTAGTTCTTCTCCCCTTCGGCGCAGTCCTGGTCGGTGGTCGGTGCACCGTTCGCGTCGACGCAGGGCGTCGCGAGGAAGCGGTGACCGGTCGCGTTGACCACGAACTCACCCGTCGCCGCATCCGTGACCTCGTACGAGTTCACGTGGCAGCCCGCGCAGAGTCCGGGGTTCGCGTCCGACCCGTGGGTCGCGACGATGTCGCCCTGGATGTCGAGGTTCGGCGGCCACCAGCCGGCGTCACCGATCAGGAGCGGTCCCTGGGGCGAATGCGGCCCACGGAAGGACGTGGGATCGGGAATGCCGCGCTTGTGGTGGCACTTCATGCAGAGGTTCTGATCTTCGTCGGCGACGTCGATCGAGTACCGCAGCTGAGCCGTGAAATCGGAGCCGTGCGGGTCGTGGCAGACCGCGCAGGTGATGTTGAAGTGGTTCCCCTGTGCGTCGCCGCCCTTCTCGATGTAGGGATCGCTGACGCCGAACGCGTTGAGCGCGCCCTCACCGGTGTGACACGACTGACACGCCGAGCGACCCTGGGCCCCTGCGTACATGTCGCCGTGGCCAGACTGCGCCCACTCTTCGGCGAAGGGGTGGTGCGAACCCTGATGGCACTCACCGCATCCGAGCGTCCCGTCCACGCTCACGTCCATCGGTGCCAGCGGGATGTTGGGATCGGACGGATTCGTGACGTGGTCCAAGCCGGGTCCGTGGCAGCTCTCGCACTGGACGTCGTGGTAGCGATCTTCCGCGGTCGCGCTGTAACCGGCCGTCCCCGTGGCCACGTTCCCGAGTTCGCTGACGGTGTGGCAGCTCTCGCAGAATTCCTGCGCGTGCCCACTGTCCTGGAGGCCGTCCCACGCGTCCGCGTGCCCGGATTCCTCCCACTGACTCTGGGGTCCAACGTGGCAGTTGCCGCACACGGTGAGCTTGGTCGTCTCATCCGTGTAGCCCACGAAGCCGGCGGCCGCGGCCACCGGGGTCTCGAAGAGCTCACGATCCCGGAAGACGATGGTCTCGTCGGTGCAGGCGGACGTGGCCAGGGTGCCCGCGACCACGACGAAGGTCGCGATCCAAGCTTTGGAGGTTCCTGGTCTCATCTCTGGATGCCTTTACCCGGAGGGCCGGGCGTTTGTCGGGTGATCTCGGCGGGGCACATGTCGCCCTTTTCGCCACACCATTTTGGCATCCGTAGAAGTACGGAGGCTACCGGGCGAACTACTACGGAGATGTGGGGAGAACCCCCACCGATTCGCAGAACATGCGCAGAACCCCCCGCCCGAGTGGCTCGGACGGGGGGTTCGTGGCGGCATGCTGCCGCGATTCAGGCGCCGGGATCAGCGCGATATCGTGGCTCCGGCGACGTTCTAACCGGCTACCGCCTCCCGCTCACCGGGAGCCCCGGCGGAGGTGGGGGCCGATGGCGCTCGCAACAGAAGCAGGGCACCCAACACCCCAGCCACCGCCGAAGCGCCGAGAATCCCGATCTTGGCCGCCCTCAGGAAGGCCGGATCGTCGAAGGCCAGACCGCCGATGAACAGCGACATGGTGAACCCGATCCCGCACAGGATTCCCACGCCCCACACCTGGACCCAGTTCGCCCCGGCGGGCAGGTCCGCAAATCCGAAGCGAACCGCGATCCACGCGAAGATCGCGACGCCGATCGGCTTGCCGACCACCAGACCCAGGATGATGCCCCAGGTGATGGCACCGGCCCCTGCACCCGCATCTCCTCCGAACGTCACACCCGCGTTGGCGAGCGCGAAGATCGGCAGAATCGTGTACGAGACCCACGGAAGCAGCGCGTGCTCGAGCTTCTCCAGCGGCGAGTCCCACCCCTCCGGATCCGTGTCCGGCTTCGCGGGGATCGTCATGGCCAGAAGCACGCCGGCCACCGTGGCGTGCACGCCCGACTTCAGGACGGCCACCCAGAGCACCGCGCCGAGAATGGCGTACGGGAGAAACGACTTGAAGCCCGCCCGGTTGACGATGATCAGTCCGACGAGAGCCGAAGCCGCCACCATCAGCGCCTGCGTCGACACCTCGGAGGTGTAGAAGAGCGCGATCACCATGACCGCGCCGAGGTCGTCGACGATCGCGACCGCGGTCAGGAAGACCTTGAGGCTGAGCGGCACCCGCGACCCCAGGGCCGTGATGACCGCAAGCGCGAAGGCGATGTCCGTGGCCATCGGGATCCCCCAGCCCGACTCCCCTGCCCCGCCCAGGTTGAGCGTCAGGTAGAGCCCGGCGGGGATCGCCATGCCGCCGGCGGCGGCGAAGAACGGCAGGGCAGCCTTGCGGGGCGACGACAGTTCGCCGCTGAGCAGTTCGCGCTTGATCTCGAGGCCGACCAGCAGGAAGAAGATGGCCATGAGGCCATCGTTGACCCACAGGAGCAGCGGCTTCGAGAGCTCGGCGGCACCGAAGCCGACCGTGACGTACGTGCCGAACAGCTGTTCATAGTAGACGCCGAGCCCGGAGTTCGCCCAGATGAGCGCGACCACCGCGAAGGCGAAGAGCAGGATCCCCGCAGAGGCCTCGACCGCCGCGAACTGCTTGAACGGGGCGAGGATCCTGTCTGCGATGACGGGGGGGGCGGACGGGGTACGACGGGGCGATGCCACGGAGGGTCCTCCGAATCAGGGGGCCCGGCGAAGCCGGATCTCGTCGACGTTCCGCAGCCCTACCCGGAGCCCGGCCCCGGGTTTCATCGCGCGGTGAGCGCAGATTCTCTCTCTGAGCCGCCGTGACACGGCACGGCATCCATCCGCCACGACCGGGGCTCGGCGTCCCCTTCTCCGGCATCGATCCGGGCGGTCAGGCCCTCGGGGCCGAGGGCGTAGCGTATGCGCTTCGGGTAGTCGTGCTCGGGGGCTTCGAAGACGGCCTCGCCGGGCCCGGAGTCGGTGAGCACGAAGGCGTGCTCGGAAGCCTGCCCCCCGGGGTGGGGCAGGAACACGATCGTCTCGCCCGCGGCGCGGATGAGGCCGAACTCGAACGAGAGGACGCGGCCCGCACTCAGGTACCGGCTGGTGCTCAGCATCATCCCGCCCTCCGGCGGAGTCCACCGCTCTTCGAGGGTCGGCCCCTGGGCGTCGGCAGGCGTGCGCCAGCACCCGGTCAGAAAGGCGACGCGGGCGAGAACGCCACTGCCAGGCGGAGGGACCCGCACCGCATCGAGCGACACGGTGGGTACCGGCACCGCCGCCGGGGCACAGCCGGCACCTCCGACCAGCGCCACCCCGAGCAGGGCGGCGGCCCCCAGCGAACTCGGGCATCGCCACGTGGCCGTCATCGGTCGTCCTCTCGCATGCGCCGGCGCACCGCGGGCACGTACAACCAGGCGAAGCCGGCGGTCTGGATGATCAGCTGCGCGGCAAGCGCCAGCGACAACGAGGTCGGAACCAGCAGCGCCCCCGCCACGGCCCCGCCCACGAATACGGCCGGCAGTCCGATGGCGAACCGTCGGGGCTCGGCACGAAAGGTCGCGAAGGGTTCCTGGTCGCGCAGTGCCATGCCGGGCCCCTCCCGGGGTCAGTAAGCCGGAATCCCCGTGATGGCGTGTCCGAGGATCAGTCCGTGGATGTCGTGTGTGCCTTCGTACGTATATACGGACTCGAGGTTCGCCATGTGCCGCATCGAGTGGTACTCGACGAGGATGCCGTTGCCGCCCAGCAGCCGGCGTGCCTCCCGCGCGATGTCGCACGCCATGTCCACGTTGGCCCGCTTGGCGAGCGACACCTGGAACGGCGTCATGGTGCCGGCGTCCTTGAGCCGGCCGAGCTGCAGCGCGACCAGCTGTGCCTGCGTGATCTTCGTGAGCATCTCGGCGAGCCGGACCTGCTGGATCTGCTTGCCGCCGATGGGGCCGTCGAACATGACCCGCTCCACGGCGTACCGACGCGACTCGTCGAAGCAGGCCATCGCGGCGCCGATCGCGCCCCAGGCGATGCCGTAGCGCGCCTGCGTGAGGCACTGCAGCGGATGCTTGAGCCCGCTGCCGGTCTCCGGCATCAGCGCGCTGTCCGGGACCTCGACGTCGGCGAGGTGCAGCTCACTGGTGTCGGACGCGAGCAGCGAGAGCTTGCCCTTCTGGTCGGTCGCGGTGAAGCCGGGGGTGTCGGTCGGCACCACGAAGCCGCGGATGCTCCTGGTGTCGCCGATCTCGCCCGTCTGCGCCCACACCACAGCGACATCGGCCATCGAGCCGTTGGTGATCCACATCTTGGTCCCGTTCAGGACCCAGCCGTCGTCGGTCTTGCGGGCGGTGGTGATCATGCCGCCGGGATTCGAGCCGTAGTCGGGCTCGGTCAGACCGAAACAGCCGATGGCTTCTCCGGAGGCCAGCTTCGGCAGCCACGTCGTGCGATGCTCCTCGCTGCCGAACGCGAAGATCGGGTACATCACCAGGGCGCCCTGGACCGAAGCGAACGAGCGCAGTCCGGAATCGGCCCGCTCCAGCTCCTGCATGATCAGTCCGTACGCCACGTTGTTCAGTCCGGCGCACCCGTACTCCTCGGGCAGGTTGGCTCCGAGCATCCCCATCTCGCCCATCTCGGGGATCAGATCCCGCGGGAACCGACGCTCGATGTAGGCGTCTCCGATGATGGGCATGACCCGCTCGTCGACCCACTGACGAATGGTGTCGCGGATCATCCGCTCCTCTTCACTGAGGGCGGAATCGAGGTCGTAGAAATCGACGCCTTCGAAGGTGCTCATGGCGATCGCAGAAAGGAGGGTGGATCGGGGATGGGGCGACGTCCGGCTAAGGCCCGATCGCGCGCGCGGGAGAAGCCTCGCCAACCGGCTCGCCGAACACAAGCCGTGCCGGCCGACTCAGCCGTCCGCAGACTCTGCCAGCACGGTCCCGGCCGCGACCAGCCGGTCGATCTCGCCCGCGCTCAACCCGGCCTCGAGCAGCGCCTCCCGTCCCCCGGCGCCCACCGCGGGCGGGGGGGTGCGAGGGTCGGGGCGCGATCCCCCGAAGCGGAGCGGGAGCGCCGGGGTCACGTAGTCGGGGCGCTCGTCGTGCGGAAGCGGTGCGAGCATCCCGCTCGCCTGCGTCTGGGGGTCCGCGAGAACCTCTCCCACGTCGCGGATCGGAGCCGCGGGGACGCCGGCCTCACGCAGAGCCTCGAGCAGTTCCTCCTGGCCACGCTCCCGCATGGCGCGCACGACACCGGCCTCGACCTCCTCCCGCCGGGCGACGCGGTCGGCGTTGCGCGCGAGTCCTGGATCGTGCAGCCACGTGTCCAGTCCGAGCACCGGACAGAACCGCCGGAAGATCCGGTCGTTGCCGACGGCGATCATGAGCGCGCCGTCCCGCGTCTCGAACGCTCCGTAGGGGCAGATCATCGGCAGGCGCGTGCCCCAACGCCCCGCCACCGTACCGTCGAGCGCCGCCAGCAGATGGTAGCCGCTCCACGCCAGCGCCGTGTCGAACAGGGCCCCGCTGACCCGGGACCCGACGCCCGTGGCGTCGCGCTCCCGCAGCGCGGCCAGAACGCCGACCGCGGTCCACATGCCGGTGCCGAGGTCGACCACCGACGTCCCGACCCGCACGGGCGGCCCGTTGGCCTCACCCGTGTACGAGAGCAGACCGGCATGGGCCTGCATCAGCGGTTCGTAGCCGGGGAGGTGCGACAGGGGGCCCTCTTCCCCGTAGGCCAGGACCGAGGCGTAGATCAGGCGCGGGTGGCGCCTGTGGACCGACTCCCAGTCGAAGCCGAGTGCATCGAGGGCCCCGGGGCGCAGGGCCTCGAGCAGGACGTCCGCCCCGCCCAGCAGCCGGTGCAGCACGTCCGCGCCGCCCTCCTCCCGCAGATCCAGCCCCAGCGACCGCTTGCCGGCGTTGGAAGCGGCGAACAGCGTCCCATCGCCCGCGTACGTGGGCGGCGCCCAGAAGCGTGCGGCGTCCCCCGTCGGCGGCTCGATCTTGATCACGTCCGCGCCGAGGTCCGACAGGATGCGGCCGCAATAGGGGCCGGCGAGATTCTGCGCGAGTTCGATCACCCGCACGCCCGCGAGCGGCTTCATGCGTCGGGTATGGCGGGCGGGACGGCCTCGGCGGCACGCCGGTTGAGGACGCGCTCGACACCGAAGAACACCTCACGGGCGGCGCGTGCACCGATCCAGGCCGCGGCAACCACCGTGGCGGCCCAGCCGCCCCAGACCAGGTCGGTCGGACGAACGGCCCACCAGATCCAGAGCACGAGCAGCAGAGCTCCGGAGATGCCGACCACCCAGCCGCGGCGGGTGGCGCGGCGGCGGGCGGTCAGGAGACAGGAGCGGCACCACAGAAGCCGGTCGACGTCCGAGGTGTCGCGAACCTCGAGGCACCGCACGCACGTGACCTCTTCACCGAAGCGGTCCCGCCAGGACACCCGCCGCTCGGTCACGTCGCTCAGCGCCGGCGCGTGTAGCGCGGGTTGTACTCGAACTCGGTATGGTCCTCACCGAAGCGAGTGAGGTCTTCGAGCAGGGACACCCGCTCGCCTCCCTCCAGCCGAGCCCTCCCGGCGACGTTCAGCGCCCGCCGCCACGTCAGCTCGTTGAGTGCCGTGCGCGGCAACAGCGCGCGGGCCACCTCGGTGTTGCCGACGATGGTCACGACCCGCACGCCGGCCAGACCGCCGAAGTCCCGAAACAACGAGACGGTCGGCTCCGAGAAGAGGTAGATGTAGGGGCCGACCTGCGCCCAGATCCGGCCCCCACGCCGCAGCTGCTGGGCACTCTGGGCGATCGTGATCTCTGCGACGTTGCCGACCACGGTAGCGGAGTGGATCCGGGTCGCCTCGAAGTACTGTTCGACTTCGGCTGCGGTCGGAACCGACAGATCCGGCTCCTCACAGGCCGGCGTGATCGTCGCGGCGAACAGGACGATCGCAAGACGCGCGGCGTTCTTCATGAGGCCCCCTCGGGCGCGGCCGCACCGCGGCGCGGCGGTACCAGCCTCAGGGCGAGGGCCTCGGCGGCGGACGCGAGCCGCCTGGGATCGTCGTCGGTGCCCGGCTGCCCGGCCTCGACGCCGAACCAGAGCACACGCCCGCTCCGCACGTCCACGAGCGCGGCCACGTACTCCACCGGCACCGGACCGTCGGTCGCGACGCCCAGGGAGTCCGTCGGCGCCGCACCCCGCCGGACGGCGACGGGAAGCAGCGCGAGCGATGCGTCGGTGACTGCTCCGATCCGGCGCAGCACACCGTAGATCGGATCACCGATTCGGTTCACCTCGGCCCGGAGAAATACGTCGACCGGGAGGTTCTCGAGCGGCGCGTTGAGCGCCGGGGATCGCGCCAGCGTCCGCTCCAGGTCCTCGGGGAGCAGCCACTCCGGCCCCGCGCCCGGGCCCGAGAGCGCGAAGGCCATCTCGGCCGTCGGATCTCCATCCACACCGAAGTTGCGTTGCACCGGAAAGACGATCACGCGCTGGCCGACGAGGCTCGGCACGTAGCCGCGCGACTGACCGGGCACGAGGGGCGCGCCGGAGGCGCAGGCACCGGTGGCCACTGCGGCGAAGGCGGCCACGAGGGCCCAGCCCGCGCGAGCGGAGTGCCGGTGGTCGCGTCGGCGCGGAGGCGGCGAACCGCGGAGCGGAGGTCGGGTGGAAGGCATCGGATGCACGAATGGATGTACGGTGCCGGCGGCACGGGCGTTCCGAAGAGCACCGGAGACCCGTAAGCTACCGGGCGCCTCGGGCGCGTTGAACCCCGGCACCCCTCGGTGCAAGGTCCGCGCCCGGAGGGCGTAGTTTACACCGTCCCCCGCCCGGAGAACCGATGTTCCCTCGCCCCCGTACGGCCCTCGCGGCGTCCATGCTGGTCCTCGCGGCCTGCGGAGACGGAGTGGCGACCGCTCCGGATGCGACCCTGGTGGCGTTCACCGAGGTCACGGGCTCGGTGCGCCCGGATGCACCGCTCGCCGTGGAACTGCGCAACGGGGGCAGCGACCGCTTCGGCCCGATCCGCATCCTCACCGGAGAGATTCTCGACCCCGCCGATCTGTCGCAGGTGGGCGCGCGCCTGATCCCGGACCCCTCGATCGTCTCGACGCTCGCTCCGGGGGCGACCGCCCGCGTCGAACTCCGTCTCATCGGGGGTGAGGCGCTCGGGCTGGAGACCTATCGCTCCCGCGTGACCGCCCGGATCGACGGGGCCGACGTCGCCACGGTCGACGTCGAGGTGGTCGGCCAGGAGGCGCCCTCCTCGCCCGTTGCGACGCTGACCCTGACCGCGCCCGAGAGCGTCCGGCGCGGTGACGTTGTCCGACTCGGAGCCGCCGCGGTCGACCCCTCGGGAGCCGCCGTCGAAGACCCGGCCATCCGGTGGGCGCTCGACCCCGCGGACGGCGGCTGGATCGATGCGGACGGCCGCTTCGTCGCCTATCGGGAGGGTCCGATCCGGATCACCGCTCGCGCCGGATCGGTCACCGACGCCATCGAGGTGACGGTCATGCCGCGAGGGGGCCGCATGGACTTCACCCTCGTGGGAGAGGGTCTGGAGACGGAGCGCTTCACCTCGGACCTCTGGGTGCACGGCGGCTTCGCGTGGACCGGCAGCTGGGGCGTGCGCCAGAACGGCGGCACCCCTGCGTTCGGGAATCAGCTGCGAACGTGGCGGCTGGGGGCCGGCGACCCGGTCGCCACCGACGCCCTTGAGGTCGACGCGCGCACGACCAACGACGTGAAGGTCTCCGACGACGGGGCTCTCGCCGTCGTCACGCACGAGGGCTCGCAGGACGGGCTCAACGGCGTCACCATCCTCGACCTCGCCGACCCGGCCGACCCGCAGGTCGTCGGACGGCTGATCGGCCACGGCCTGGAGAGCGGCGTCCACAACGCCTGGATCGACGACCACTGGCTCTACCTGGTGCTGGACGGCGTGGGTTCGGGACTGCGCGTCTTCGATATCGCCGACCCGGCCAACCCGCGTCGCGTAGCCTCGTACTGGGCCGGTGAGAGCTTTCTCCACGACGTGCTCGTGCGAGACGGACTCGCCTTCCTCTCCCACTGGAACGCGGGGCTCGTGATCCTCGACGTCGGCAACGGCGTGGCCGGGGGACGGCCGGACGCGCCCGTCGAGGTCGGCCGCCTGAGAGACCTCGGAGGTCAGACGCACAACGTGTGGTACTGGCCGGACCGGGGCCTGGCCTTCGTGGGCGAGGAAGACTTCGAGACCCCCGGTCGCATGCATGTCGTAGACGTGTCGGATCTCGGCGACCCGCGCGAGATCGCGACGTTCGCGGTGCCCACGACGACCCCGCACAACTTCTGGCTGGACGAGGAGGCGGCGGTGCTCTACCTCGGATGGTATGCCGCCGGGGTTCGCGCGCTCGACGTTTCGGGCGAACTCATGGGTGAGCTGGACCGCCAGGGTCGCGAGTTGGGTTCGTGGACGCGGCCCGACGCAGCGCCCGCCTGCTGGTCGGGGATGGGGACCTGCACCTGGGCCCCCCAGCTTCACGAGGGCCGCCTCTACCTCGCCGACATCAACCGGGGGCTGGTGGTGCTGGAGCCACGCATCCGGTGAGGGGGGTCAGGCGTTCGACACGGTCGGCCGTGATCGCCGGAGCGGCCGGGCTCGCACTGACGCTCCTCGCCGGCTGCGGCGCGAACGACGAGGGCCCACGGCTGCTCGTAACGTCCGGCTTCACCGACGAGGTCCTGCTGCTCGACCCTGCCGACGGGACCATCACCCGACGCATCGCGGTCGATCCCCGCCCCGGCGAACGCGACGAGCCCCACGGCGTCGCGGTGTCGCCCGACGGCCGCCACTGGTGGGTGACCGTGGCCCACGGCGATCCGACGCTGCACCTCTTCGAGTCCGGCGGCGACCGCCGCGTGGGAACCGTCACACTCGGCCTGCCGGGGGCCGGGCGTCCCGGGATCTCGCCGGACGGCGGCACGGTCATCGTGCCGGACTACTGGCTCGGCGGCACGGGTGCCACGAGCGGCGCTGCGGTCGTGCGCGCGGACGATCTGGCGGTGGTCGAGCGTCTCGAACTCTGTCCCGCCCCGCACCAGGCGGCCTATTCGCCGGACGGTCGGTGGGTCGCCGTGCCCTGCCCGCTGTCCGACGAGGTGCTGCTCCTCGATGCGGCCGATTTGTCCGTCCGACACCGCGTGGGTCTCGGGCTCGCGCCCGGGGCACCGTTCGCCACGGAGCCCGGCAATCCCCTGGTGCGTCCCATGAACGTGGCCTGGGCGCCGACCTCCGACCGGGTGTGGGTCACCCTCATGCGACAGGGAGCCGTCTCGGCGATCGACACCACGGGGGTGGAGTTGGCGCGCGGGGCGACTCCGCGCCAGCCGACCCAGATCGCCGTCACCCCCGATGGATCGAGACTGATCGTGCCGGCGCGTGGCGACTTCCTGCTGGCCGTGCTCGACGCCGAGACGCTGGAGACGGTGGACCGCATCGTCCTGGCCGATGATCCACATCCGCACGGGGTGGTCCTGTCGCCGGACGGCGCCACCGCCTTCATCGCACACGAGGGGACCACTCGAAGTAGCGGCGCCGTGACCGCCGTCCGACTCGCCGACGGACAGGTCCTGTGGCGAACGGCCGCCGGCGTGTTCACGCTCGGAATCGCGTGGCGCCCGGGGCCCGGGGACTGAGCCGACGCTCGACACGATCCCCGAGGCGCCCTATCGTGCGGCGATTCTCGACCTGCCTCATCACCGCCCGAGCCCATGTCCGATTCCTCTCCGGTCCGCCACGTCCGCTGGGACGACCTCCCCGTCGAGCCCGTCACCGATCAACTGCGCCGCAAGCTGGTCACGGGCGAGCGCATGATGATCGCCCAGGTCTTCCTCGACGAGGGCGCGGTCGTCCCGAAGCACAGCCACCACAACGAGCAGATCACCTACATCCTCTCGGGTGCCCTGCACTTCTGGATCGGTGAGGACGAGGCGCAGGAGATCGTCGTGCGCGCGGGCGAGGTGCTGCACATCCCCGCGCACGTGCCTCACAAGGCGCTGGCCCTCGAAGACACGCTGGACGTCGACATCTTCTCGCCGCCGCGCGAAGACTGGCTCGACGGGACCGACACCTACTTCCACGACGCGCAGGACGGCTGAATGGACCTCGGCATCGAAGGACGGGTGGCCCTCGTCGCCGCCTCGTCCAAGGGCCTCGGTCGCGCGATCGCCGAAGAGCTCGCCGAGGCGGGCTGCCCACTGGCGCTGTGCGCGCGGGGTCCCGAGGCGCTGGAAGCGGTGCGCGCGGAGCTGGAGCTCGCGGGCAACCGCGTCGTGGCCGTCCCCGCCGACCTCTCCACGGCCGAGGGATGCGACGCCGCCGTCGCCGCGGCCCTGGATGCGTTCGGGCGCGTCGACATCCTGGTCACGAACGCCGGCGGCCCGCCGGCGGGCCCCTTCGAGAGCCACCCGCCCGAGGCGTGGCGCTCCGCCGTGGCGCTGACGCTGGAAAGCGTCCTGCACCTGGTACGCCGCGTGCTCCCGGGCATGAAGGAGCGGCGCTGGGGGCGGATCCTCAACGTCACCTCCATCGCCGTGAAGCAGCCGGTCGAGGGCCTCATCCTGTCGAACACGGTGCGGGCCGCCGTTACCGGTTTCGCGCGCACGCTCGCCAACGAGGTGGCGCCCTTCGGCGTCACGGTGAACAACCTGATGCCGGGCTACACGCGCACCGACCGCCTCGACGAACTCGCCGGGGCGATCGCCGAGCGAGACGGCATCTCGCGCGACGAGGCCTTCGCACGCTGGGAATCCCAGGTCCCGATGGGACGGGTGGGCGAGCCCCGCGAGTTCGCGGCACTGGCGGCCTTCCTCGCCTCGGAGCGAGCTTCGTACATCACCGCCCAGTCCGTCGCGGTCGACGGCGGCTGGATCCGCGCCCTTCTCTGACCTTCCCGTCACCCGAATCCTGCACCCCGATGGCCTCTCTGCTGCCCCGCACCGACACGATCTGGAAGGACGGAGAACTCATTCCCTGGGAGGACGCCACCCTCCATCTGCTCTCCACCGCGGTCCAGTTCGGCGCGTCGGTCTTCGAGGGGATCCGCTGCTATCCCACGTCGAACGGGCCGGCGATCTTCCGGCTGCACGCCCACATCCGGCGGCTGTTCGACTCCGCGATCATCTATCGCATGCGTCCGGACCACGAGCCCGCCACGATCATCGAGGCCTGTCGCTCGGTCGTCCGCGAGAACCGCCTGGAGTCGTGCTACGTGCGCCCGATGGTGCTGCGCGGGTTCGGCGGTGCGGGTCTGTACGCGCCCAACTCCCCCATCGAGACCTACGTCGCGGCGTGGCCGTGGGGGTCCTACCTCGGCGAGGAGGGCATGGCCAACGGCGTCGACGTGTGCACCAGCTCGTGGACGCGGGCGGCGCCCAACACCTTCCCGGTGGCCGCGAAGGCGGCGGGCCACTACAACGCCGCCACGCTCATGAAGGCCGAGGCCGTCGGCAACGGCTTCGCCGAGGGGATCGCGCTCGGGCCCGACGGGCTCGTCAGCGAGGGTTCGGGACAGAACCTGTTCCTCGTGCGCGACGGCGTCGTCGTCACGCCCTTCCTCGATGGTACGTCGCTGCAGGGCATCACCCGGGACGCGGTGCTCACGATGGCGCAGGAGATGGGCATCCCGACGCGGGAGCAGCACGTGCCGCGGGAGTCGCTCTACACGGCCGACGAGCTGTTCTTCACCGGCACCGCCTCCGAGGTCACCCCGATCCGCAGCGTCGATCGGATCACCGTGGGTTCGGGGGGGCGCGGCCCGATCACCGAGCGCCTGCAGACGGCCTTTCTCGATCTGGTCCACGGGCGCGCGGACGATCCGCATGGGTGGCTCACCCACGTGAACGACTGACGGAGGACTCCTGGCCCGGCGCTCGGGAGTGGGCGGCGGGACGCGGGGACCGGGCGTGACGCTCTATCTGATCGACCTCGCCGGGGTCGCGGTGTTCGCGGTCTCGGGCGTGCTCGCCGCGGGCCGCAAGAAGCTGGACCTCTTCGGCGTCGTCGTCCTTGCCCTCGTGACAGCCATCGGCGGCGGCACCCTGCGTGACGTGCTCATGGACCGCGGACAGGTGTTCTGGGCGAGCGACCCGACCTACCTGGTCGTCATCACCGTGGTGGCGCTCCTGACCGTACAGTGGGTGAAGCGCTTCCCCACCCCGGAACACGCGCTGGAGCTGGCCGACGCGGCCGGTCTGGCCTTCTTCGTCATCAGCGGTGCGCGCATCGCCCTCGACGCCGGCCTCCCCGGGCTGAGCGTCGTGGTCATGGGCGTGATGACCGGTGTGGCCGGTGGCGTGATCCGCGACGTGCTGACGGCCGAGATCCCGTTCATCCTGCGGCACCGCCAACTCTACGCGACGGCGGCGATCGCCGGGGTCGCGGCCTACCTCGGAGCCGGCGGCATGGGGATCGCCGAGACTCCGGCGTCGCTCGTCGGCATGGGTGTGACCTTCGCGCTCCGGCTCGCCTCGATCTACGGGGATCTGCGCGTCCCCGCCTTCCACCTGGGGAACGAGTAGGCCGATCGGGTGGTCCGACTCAGCTGCTGATGAACCCCTGCAGCGGGTTGGTGCCGCCCTCGGGCGGAGGCGCCGGCTGGAAGGCACCGCCGGTGCGCGCGTCCATGCCGATCAGACCGAGGAGCCGCTCCAGCGCCGCCTCTCCCTTTCCCCATCCGGCCCGCGTCAGCGCTCGCAGACCGCGAACCCCTCCGAAGGTACCCAGGCCGAAGGCGCCGCTGGCGGCGCCCCAGGCGGCGAGCGGAGCGGCCACGACGCTGCTCACGATCGCCCCGGTGAGCAACGCGGCGAGGAGGCCCGCGACCGGGGCCAGCCCCGAGACCACCCACGTGCCGAGCCGCCGCGAGAACGCCAGCGGCGCGCGCAGCGTCAGTTCGCAACGTCCGTCGTCGAGCGCCACCAGACGCGACTGGATCTGTCGTACGTCGGCCCAGTGATAGAGGTCGACCATCAGGCGCTCGGTGGCCTGCAGGCCGACCGCGGGAAGATCGAAGTGCAGCCAGCCACCCTCCAGCGGCTCGCCGCCGGAGGTATCGATCAGGCTGAGCCGAAGCCTCGGAAACACCCGCTGCATGGAGGCGAAGATCACCTCGGCGGGATGATCGTAGGTGCGCCGTGCCAGAAGGGCCGGGGGCGCATCGCCCAGCATGCGGCGCGACAGCGGCGTGGCCTCGTCCTCGTGATCGAGGGCGGCCGACTCCTCGATGGCACGGTCGACGAACTCGGCCGAGATACCCGCCTCGACCGCGGCCTGGCGGACGTGCGTGAGGGAGTAGCCCGTGCTGGCGCTCTCGGATTCGACCTCCCGCCGCGCCAGCCCCTCGGAGCGCTTCTCCAGCGCGCGCGCGGCGTCGGCCTGCAGCTCGGCGGCTCGCTGCCAGAGGCGGCGGGCCTGGGCGTCGTCGAGGCGAGTGTCGTCGGTCATCGTTCGTGGTTTCGGAGGCTTCCTGCAGGTGGCGCGGCCGTTCGTTCTACGACTGGGGCACTACCGACCTTCGCAGCCTTCAGCGATGCCCCACCGCGCCGGCGTCGGGGTTGCGAGCGTCGGGCGTGCCGATGCGAGCGCCCGTAGAGGCGTCGATCAGGATCGAATGGGCCAGGCCCTGCCCTCCCCGGACGGAGATCGTGTGGCCCATCGCCTCCAGCGCTTCGACCGTCGCCGCGGACAGCGCTCCCTCCTCGGCCGAGATCCGGTCCGGCAACCACTGGTGGTGGATCCGCCCGGCCTCGACCGCCTGCGGGAAGCCCATGCGGTGGTCGACCAGATTGATCACCAGCTGCAGGACGGTGTTGATGATCGTCCGTCCACCCGGGCTGCCGATCACCGCGACCAGTTCACCGTCGCGGGCCAGGATGGTGGGGGTCATGCTCGACAACATCCGCTGACCGGGTCGCGCCAGATTCGGCTCCGTGCCGATCAGGCCCGTCTCGGTGGTCAGACCCGGACGCGCGTTGAAGTCGCCCATTTCGTTGTTCAGCAGGAAGCCGGCCCCCGGCACGACGATGCCGGACCCGTAACCGCCCTCGAGCGTGTAGGTCACCGATACGGCCATCCCGGATCCATCGACCACGGAGTAGTGCGTGGTCTCCATGCTTTCGGCGACCATCTGGACGTCGGCCGGCGAGGACACCGACGCGATCGACCGGTCGATCGTCGCGCGCAGCGTCGCCGCATGCGCCTCGCTCGTCAGCCAATGAATGGGGACGTCGACGTAGTCCGGGTCGGCGAGGTAGGTGGCCCGGTCGCGATAGGCGCGCCTCATCGCCTCGGCCATCAGGTGGATCGACCGCGACGTGTTGTGCCCGAGCGACTCGATGTCGTACCCCTCGAGAATCTCGAGCATCTGCACCATCGCGACCCCGCCCGAACTCGGCGGCGGCATCGAAACGACGTCGTAGCCGCGGTAGTCGCCGACGATCGGCGCCCGTTCCCGGGCCCGGTATGCCGCGAGGTCGGCCTCGGTGATCATCCCTCCTCCGCGCTGCATCTCCTCGGCGATCAGCCGGGCGGTCTCGCCCTGATAGAAGCCCGCGGAGCGGTTCAGCATGATGCGGCGGAGAGACCCTGCGAGGTCGTACTGCCGCAGCGTGTCACCCGCCGCGTACGGGACGCCGTCGCTAGAGAAGGCGGCGATCGTCGCCGGATAGTCGACACGCTCGACGAAGCGCGCGATCGAGCCCGCCAGGCGCTCGCTCAGCTCGAAGCCGTCCTCGGCGAGAACGATCGAGGGGTAGACGAGGCGCTCCCAGTTCATGGCTCCGTAGAGCCGATGCGCCTTGTCGAATCCGGCCACGGTTCCGGGCACGCCCACGGCGAGATGCGAGCGGTGGTGCACGGTGCTCGAGTACTCGCCCGCGGCGTCGACGAACATCTCGGGATGAGCCGCAGCGGGAGCCCGCTCGCGGAAGTCGAGCGCCGTCGTCGTCCCGTCCGGGAACCGGACGATCATGAACCCGCCACCCCCGATGTTGCCCGCCGACGGGTGGGTCACCGCGAGGGCGAAGCCCGTCGCGATCGCGGCGTCGACGGCATTGCCCCCGGCGGCCAGTACTTCGGCCCCCGCGCGGCTCGCCTCGGGGTGCTCGGACACGACCATACCGCCTGCGGCCTGGATCGTCTCGCCGGGCGCGCCCCGCACCAGCGTCTGGGCGGCAGCATCGAGCGGGACGACCGCCACCCACAGAAGGGCGACGACGATCCGCGTCCAGGCGAACACTCCGTTCCGGATCCGCATGGTCGGCCCCTCAGCCGTCGGCGTCGGTCGACCCGTCGTCCCCGGCGTCGGGCTCGAAGGCCCGGCGGGCGATCGGCCCGGTCTGGATCACCATCCCCAACATGCGCCGCTTCTGCATGGTGCGTCGGCCGTGGTCGGCCAGGTACTTCTCGTACCGCGCGCGCCCCGCGGCGAAGTCCCCCTGCGCGAATGAGATCGGCTGCTCGCCCTCGCGGTTGTCGAGCAGGTCGATCGCGGTGATGCGGCCGTCGTCGTCGAGCCGGAAGTGAAGCTCCAGGCCCAGCGGATGCAGGACCTGCCGGTTCACCTCGAAGAGGATCCCGTTGTCGATGAGGAACTCGACGGGATTATCGATCTTGGGAATGCTCATGAGTCGTGTGCGGGCGTGTCGGGAGGCCGGGCCGCGGCCCGGTGGAATCGCGCGTAGAGTAACCCGGCTACCGGACCGGAGCCAACGCCTCCGGCCCGAGCGCTGCAGCAGCAGGAAGCCCGAGCAACCGGAGCGCCCGGACGAACTCGTGGTCCAGGTCGTCGAGGACCCGGGCCACACCCTCCGCGCCCCCGGTCGCGAGCCCCCACAGGTAGGGCCGACCGACGAGAACGGCCGCGGCACCGAGAGCCAGCGCCCGGGCCACGTCGGTCCCCCTCCGGAGCCCGCCGTCCACGAGGACCGGGAGCCGCCCCTCGACGGCCGCCACCACGTCGGGGAGCACGCGCGCCGTCGCCTGGGCACCGTCGAGCTGGCGGCCGCCGTGATTCGAGACCACGATCGCGTCGACCCCGGCCTGGACGGCGCGGCGCCCGTCGTCCGGGTGCTGGATGCCCTTGACGATGACCGGCAGCCGGGTGACCCCTCGCAGCCATGCGACCGCCCCCCAGTCGAGCGACGCATCGAACTGGTCGGCGATGTAATGCGCGAGACCCGAACCCCCGGCCATCGGCAGCTCCGACTGCAACAGACCGGAGAAGTTGGCCATCTCCATCGAGTCCGGCAGCACGAAATGGTTGGCCACGTCCCGCTCACGATTGCCGACCACCGGCACGTCGACCGTCAGGCACAGCCCCACGCACCCGGCCGCTTCGGCCCGACGCACCAATGCGGCCGAGAGCTCACGGTCGCGGAACACGTACAGCTGCAGCCACACCGGTCCGCTCGCGGCCCCTACGATTTCTTCGATCGGAACCGTCGACAGCGATGACGCCACCATGAGCCGACCCCCCGCGCCGCGGGCCGTGGCGATCTCGCCGTCGTCGTGGGCGAGACGGTGAAAGGCCGTGGGCGCCAGAGCCACCGGTGACGGCAGGCGATGGCCGAGTAGTTCGACGGACGCGTCCGCCTCGGAGACGTCGACGAGAACGCGGGGTCGCAACTCGAGCGCCGCCCACGCCTCGCGGTTGGCGCGTACCGTGGTCTCGTCGTCCGCACCGCCCACGTAGTAGTCGTACACGGCGCGGGGCAGACGCTCTCGCGCGAGCTCGCGGAGGATGTCGCTCTTCACGCCGGGAACCTCGGCTTCATCATTTCGGCCTCGTTGTGGGTCCATCAGGGTGAGCGACCGGCCGCACCGTCATTTGCCGGACGCGAACGCTGGGATTACTTCAATGCCTCTCCACGGGGCGCAACACCGCCCCTCCCTTACCTGTCGATCGAGGTGTCAGTATGGAGCGTGTGGATCGCCGCGACTTCCTGAAGAAAGCCGCACTGGGCGCAGCAGGCGCCACCGTCGTCGGTGCGTGCGGTGACGGGGACTCCCCCGGGGTGGTCGCCTCGGCCGAAGCCGCAGCCGTGCAGGGACCCGAGATCTCGTGGCGGATGGCGACTTCGTTCCCGCCCAGCCTCGACATTCTGCACGGCGCCGCCGAGCGCATCGCCGAGCGGGTCAGCGAGCTGACCGGCGGGCGGTTCCGCATCCGCGTCTACGCGGCGGGCGAGATCGTGCCGGCGCTGCAGGTCATGGACGCGGTCCAGCAGGGCACGGTGCAGACCGGCCTCACCGCCGGCTACTACTACATCGGCAAGAGCCCCGCCCTCGCCTTCGACGCCACGGTACCCTTCGGGCTCACAGCCCGCCAGCAGGTGGCCTGGCTGCACCACGGCGGGGGACTCGAACTGCTCGAGGGCGTCTACGCCGACTTCGGCATCGTCCCCATGCCGGCCGGCAACACCGGCGCGCAGATGGGTGGGTGGTTCCGTGAGCCCGTGAACAGCCTGGCGGACCTCCAGGGACTCCGTTTCCGGATTCCGGGCATCGGCGGCGAGATCATGACGCGGCTCGGGGCCTCGGTGCAGGTTCTCGGCGGACCCGAGATCTATCCCGCCCTGGAGCGGGGTGCGATCGACGCGACGGAGTGGGTGGGGCCGTACGACGACGAGAAGCTCGGATTCCACGAGATCGCGTCGAACTACTACCTGCCGGGATGGTGGGAGCCGGGCGCCTCGATGTCGCTCCAGGTCTCGAAGGCGGCGTTCGACGAGATTCCCGAGTCGTACCAGACCCTGCTGCGGACCGTCGCCACGGAATCGTACCTCGACATGCTGGCCCGCTACGACGCCGAGAACCCCAAGGCGCTCGCACGCCTGGTGAACGACCACGGCGTCCAGTTGCGGACCTTCAGCGACGACATCCTCGACGCGGCGTGGACCGAATCCAACGCCTACCTCGAGGAGATGACGGCGGGTGACGCGACCGTTCGCGCGGTCTACGACTCGTGGAAGGCGTTCCGCGAGACGTCGTTCCCGTTCTTCGCGGGGAACGAGCAGAACTTCGCGCGCGCGGCCTTCGGTCGGATCGCCAATCCCTTCATGTAGCGATCCGCCGTCGGGCGTCTCGAAAGGGGCCGCCCGACGCAGCCAACGGACACGGGGTGTTCGCCGTTCGGCGGACGCCCCGTGCGCCGTTCAGGCCCCCGGCAACCGGAGTTCGGGATCTTCGGGGAACGGCCGGTACAGCACGGCGACCCGGCCGATCGTCTGCACGACGTGGGCGTCGTCCACCCCGGCCGCCAGCGCCTCGGCGATCTCGCGGGTGGTGCCCGACGCACCCTCCTGGATCCGCACCTTGAGCAGTTCCCGCGTATGGAACGCCTCGGAGAGGCTGAGTGTGGTGGCCTCGGTGACGCCCGCCGACCCGATGTGCACCACCGGCTTGAGGGAGTGGGCCCGAGAGCGGAGGAAGGCACGCTGCCGTGAGG
>JAHHMJ010000042.1 GCA_018678395.1 Gemmatimonadota bacterium
ACCGTCGTCGGCGCGTACGAACACGAGGGCTCGAGTGCCCGTGGACAACACGGCGGCACGGGGCACGACCACTTCCGGGGTCTGGGCCGGCGCTTCCAGGCGGACTTTGGCGTACATGCCCGGCTTCAGCTCCCCCCTGGGATTCCGGAGCTCCAGGCGCACCCGGCCCGTCCGCGACTCCATGGAGACGGTGGGATACACGTAGGTGACCCGAGCCTCGAAGGTACGGCCCGGGAGCGATTCGAAGGTGGCCACGGCCCGCTGGCCCTCGGCCATGAGGCCCAGATCCTTTTCGAACACGTCGGCCTCGATCCAGACCCGCGACAGGTCGGCGACCCGGAACAGGGTCATGCCCGGCATGATCCGGTCGCCTTCGACGACGTTCTTCTCCACGACGACGCCGCCGGCCGGGGCGTGCAACGTGAGCGTGCGACTCACCGTTCCGGATTCCTCGATGCGTGCGATCTCGTCGGCGGGCACGTCCCAGTAGCTCAAGCGCCGACGCGCCGACTCCAGGAGTGTGCGTGCCGTCTCCTGGGCTCGTCCTTCCGGAGCGTCCCGGAGCAGTCGCGCGGCGAGGGTGAGTTCCTCCTGCGCCGAGACCAGCATCGGGCTGTACACGTCCATCATCGGCTGCCCTTCGGTCACAGTGGCACCGGTGAAGTCGACGTGGAGGCGCTCGATCCACGCTTCGATCTTCGGGTTCACCGCGGCGAGGCGCGTCTCGTCGTATCCGACCGTGCCCAGCGCCTCGACGACGATTTCGAGGCTGCGGCGCTCGGCCGTCGCGAAGGTCACGCCGATTCGACGGGCGTCGTCGGGAGACAGGCGGACGGGGGACTGGGTGTCGGAGCCGGCCGCCATAGCCGAGTGGTCGTGGCCTTCCATGGCGTCGGCGTTCTCTGCCGGGGCATCCTCCTGCACCCTCCAGCCTACCAGGGCGGCTGCAGCCACGACGAGAAGGGCGGTGACGACGATCTGCGTACGGGTCTTCATCGTTGCTCCGGCGCGGGGGCCAGGATCGAAGCGGAACGAGGGAGGGGCCGGCCGATGGTGGACTCCAAGCCCGCCACGGCACGGCCGTAATTGGCGAACAGGTCGACCAACTCGGCCTCGTACCGGTTGGCCGACATCTCGGCGTCGACCAGGGTCATGAAGTCCACGCCGCCCACCCGGTAGGACGAGAGAGCCGATTCGACGGTGGCTCGGGCTTCGGGGAGGATTCCGGTGCGGTAGAGGTCGATGAGCGTCCCGGCCGTTTCGAGTTCGGCGACGAGGACTCCGATCCGGCTCGAGACCTCGGCGCGGGAGGCAGAGAGGTCGGCGGTAGCCCGCCGCAACGAGGCCCGAGCCTCGTCCCGCGCCGCGAACTGCCGAGAGCCGGCGTGGATCGGCAGGGTGAACCCGATCACGGCGCTCCCCATGCGTTCTGTGCCCGCCCCCCGGTCGCGCTGCCCGTAGGTCACGCCTACGGTGAAGTCGGGCCAGATCGTCTTCCGCGCCAACGCCGTGCCCAGCTCGGCCCGGTCGACGGCGGTCCGGTCGCGCCGGAGCAGTGGACGAAACTCCCATGCCCACGCCCGCATCGTGTCGGTGTCGGGAATCGTCGACGGTAGGGGATCCAGCACGGGACCGGGGACCGGCGTGCCCGCCGGCCGGTCGAGCAGGCCGTTCAGCCGGGCGGCCGCGGCCGTGCGCATGGCCTCCATTGTGCGGATCTCTCCGTCCATTCGGACGACCTCGACGTCGGCCCGGAGCACGTCGGTTTGGGCCCCTTCCCCGGCGGCATACACGGCGCGGGCGACGGTGCGGAAGCTCTCGAGAAGCCCCAGCGTCTCGCGCATGACCACGATTCGCCCGTCCAGTGAATACAGGTCATAGAACAGATCGGCGGCCTGGTTGCGGAGCTCCCACCAGGTCTCGTCGGCTCCCGCCTCGGCCATGCGATGGGTCGCCTCGGCCACATCGCCCTTCAATCGCAGCGTGCCGGGGAAGGGGATCTGTTGCATCAGCTGAACCGATGGGGCCATGGACGCGGGCATGTCAGCGTTGAACTCAGGGAGCCCCACGTTCATCACCCCGAGCTGGACCATCGGATCGGGAAGCGTCGACGCCTCGTCGACCCGCGCACCGGCGGCTCCCGCGGTAGCTCGGGCCGCCTGCAGGCGGGGACTCCGAGCGGCGAGCGTGTCGAGCAGAGCGCCGAGACGGAGACTCGACGGGGCCGGCGGAAGATCGGTGGGTTGTGCGCAGAGGGGCGCCCAGAAGAGAAGGGCCAGAGCGGCAGGGCCGGCGAAGCGAAGCATGGAGGGGACTCTCCGGCGACGGGATCTCGAAACCGATGAGACAACGTTCGGGGATCCCCCGTGAAGGCTCCGTTAGATCATCATGAAGACGCCTTCACTTCGTGTGGGGAGAAATCCGACGCTCGCTTCCGAGGGGGACCACGACATCGAAGCGCGCGCCGCCCTTGGGTCGATTGGTCGCGTCGACCGACCCGCCGAGCCTCGCGACGATGGAGTGCACGATGGCGAGTCCGAGGCCCGTGCCGGGCGTGTCGCCCCCGGGAGTGCGGGCCGCGTCGGCCCGGTAGAAGCGGTCGAACAACCGGTTGGGTTCCGGTCCGAGGCCGGGACCCGTGTCGTCGACGACGATGTGCAATTCGCTGCCCGCCCGCCTCAGCCGCACGTCGACACGCCCGCCGCGGGGCGTGAACTTGAGCCCGTTGTCCACCAGGTTCCAAACGATCTGCCCGACGAGTCCCGGGTCGATCATGAGCGTTCCACCTCCCTCGACCACGATCTCGAGGGCCACTCCAGCCTCGACCGCAGCCCGTCGAAACCGTTCGGCCAGGCGGGCCCCGAAGCCCTCGGCATCCACCGCCTCCCGGCGCGGGCTGAGCGCGCCGGCGTCGGCTCGAGCTAAGGTCAGAAGGTCTTCGGTGATGCGCGAGAGTCGAAGGATCTCCTCGAGATTGCTCCCGAGCACCTCACGGTACTCTTCCGCCGACCGCTTCTTCCGCAGCGCGATCTCGATCTCGCCCCGGAGGGCCGTAAGGGGGGATCGGAGCTCGTGGCTCGCGTCGGCGGTGAACCGGGTCTGTGCGTCGAACGCCTGCTGGATCCGGCCCAGCAT
>JAHHMJ010000131.1 GCA_018678395.1 Gemmatimonadota bacterium
CGCCGGCCGAATTGGTGGAGGCGGCCGCACAGGTCGACGCCTCGCGCCGCACCGCCATCGTGCGGGCCAGCGAGCGGGTCGCTCCAGCGGTGGTGACGATCAACAGCGTGCGCACCCAGCGCGTGCGGCCGTCGAGCATGTGGGAGAGCTTCTTCCTGCCACCGAACGCCGCGCGGCGGGTGAGCGGCCTCGGCTCGGGCTTCGTCATCGACGGCGAGCGGGGCTTGATCGTCACGAACGACCACGTCGTGCAGGGGGCCGAGCGGCTCCTGGCGACCTTCCCGGACGGGCGCGCCTTCGAGGCCGAGGTCGTCGGGACGGACGCCGTGACCGACGTCGCCGTCATCCGGGTCGACAGCGACGAGGTACTGCCGGAGGCCCCCCTGGGCACCTCCGACTCGCTCTACATCGGCGAGTGGGTGGTCGCGATCGGCAATCCCTTCGGCTACCTGCTGTCGAACCCCGAGCCCACGGTGACCGCGGGAGTGGTGAGCGCGGTCGGCCGGCACATCGTGCCCACCCAGGAGGACCAGCGCTTCTACCTGGGCATGATCCAGACCGACGCCTCGATCAACCCGGGCAACTCCGGCGGGCCCCTGGTCAACGCACTCGGACAGGTGATCGGCGTCAACTCGTCGATCTTCTCCCGGTCGGGCGGCAGTGAAGGACTCGGCTTCGCCATCCCCATCGATCGGGCGCTGCACGTCGCCGGCGACCTGATCGACTACGGTGAGATTCGGCGGGCGTGGATGGGCATCGACGTCGAGCCGGCCGACGCCGACGACTGGGGACGCTCGCGAGGGATCCTCGTGAGTCAGGTCGCAGGGGACTCTCCCGCCGCCGATGCCGGCCTGGTCGCAGGTGGACGAATCCTCGCCGCCAACGGGCGCCGTCTGGCCGCCCCGCTCGACTGGGAGGACGTCAAGCTCGATCTGCGGCCCGGCGACATGCTCGCGGTCCAGATCGAGGGTCGTGACGATCCGCTGCGGGTCCGGGCCGACGAGCTGCCCTCTCTGCGGGCCGAGCGGGTGGAGGTGCTCGGCGCCCTCGAGATGATCACCGTCACTCCGCAGATCCGCGCCGAGCGCGGCCTCGCCTCCGAAGACGGTGCGCTGGTCGTGTCGGCGAGCGCCGCCGCGTCGAGCCGGATCGGCCTGCGGGACGGCGACGTTCTCGTGCAGATCAACAACGTCCGGGTGCGCTCGGCCGAGGAGGCGGCGCGCCTCTTCGACCAGCTCCCCCCGGGACGCGTCCGCCTCGGCGTCGAGCGCCGCGGTGGGTACGTCTTCCTCGACTTCGTCTGGCGAACCGGATGACCGACCGCTATCAGCATCCGCTCACCGGGAGGTACGCCTCCCCCGACATGCAGCGCATCTTCGGATCCGCGAACCGCTACGGCACCTGGCGCCGGCTGTGGCTCGCGCTGGCCGAATCGCAGCGCGAGACCGGACTCGCGATTCCCGTCGAGGCCCTCGAGCAGATGCGGGCGACCCTCGACGACATCGACCTGGATCGCGCCGCCGAGTACGAGCGGCGCTTCCGCCACGACGTCATGGCGCACGTGCACCTCTACGGGGATTCGGCGCCCGACGCGGCCGGGATCATCCACCTCGGTGCCACGAGCGCCTTCATCGGCGACAACACCGACCTGATTCTCCACCGCCAGGCGCTCGAACTGGTGCGCGATCGGGTCGTGCGCTGCATCGAGGCCCTGGCCGGGTTCGCGCGCGAGTGGAGGGCCCTGCCCACGCTGGCCTACACCCACTTCCAGCCGGCCCAGCCGACCACCGTCGGCAAGCGCGCGACGCTGTGGATCCAGGACCTGATCCTCGACCTCGAGGAGATCGAATACCGGCTGGCGACGCTCCGCTTCCGCGGCGTGCGCGGCACGACCGGCACGCAGGCCTCCTTCCTCGAGCTCTACGGCGGAGAGCACGACCGCGTCGACCGGCTCGACGCCCTCGTCGGCGAAAAGATGGGATTCCCCGCGAGCTACGGAGTCAGCGGCCAGACCTACACCCGCAAGGTCGACCAGGCGCTGCAGGCGACGCTCGCGGGCGTCGCGGCCTCGCTGTCGAAGTTCGGCCACGACATGCGGCTGCGCGCGCACCTGCGCGAGGTGGAGGAGCCGTGGGAGTCCGAGCAGATCGGCTCGTCGGCGATGCCGTACAAGCGCAACCCGATGCGGACCGAGCGCATCTGCGCCCTCACCCGCCACGTGATCACGCTCGGCATCGACCCGGCCTTCACGGCGGCGACCCAGTGGATGGAGCGGACGCTCGACGACTCGGCGAATCGGCGGCTGTCGATCCCCGACGCCTACCTCGCTCTGGACGGCGCACTGGTGCTCATGGAGAACGTGGCGTCGGGCCTGGTCGTGCA
>JAHHMJ010000316.1 GCA_018678395.1 Gemmatimonadota bacterium
GAGCCCACTCCGCCTCCATCTCCGCGTCGGACTCCATCTCGAGGAGTTCGGCGAGCTCCTCGAGCGTCTCGACCTTGCTGCGGGCCTCGGCCCACGGCTCGATCCAGCCCTTGAGGCGATTGGACTCGTCGATGGTCGCGCGGGCCCGGTCCTGGTTGTCCCAGAATCCGGGCTCGGCCATCAGTGCTTCGAGTTCCTCGAGTCGGGGCTCACGTTGATCGAGGTCAAAGATACCCCCTGAGCTCCGAGACCTTGGTCCCGACCTGCTCGAGGCGTTCCAGCTGTTCGGCCGTCATGGCTCCGTCCGGTGAGGGGCGGCCAACGAAAGAGGCCGTCCGCACCCGACGGACGGCCTCCGGCACGCCTGAAGGCGAAAGTTAGCCGAAGGCGCGAGGGCCTTCAACGGCTCGACTCGCCCGCTAGAACACCTTGTCACCCTCTGCGAGGATGTCGTTGAGCGCGTCGAACCAATACGGCGTGCTCTCGGCCATTTCCTGCCCCACCTGCTCCGTGTACTCGGCCCACGACTTGCGGATCTCCTCTTCGAAGTCCGCGTGCAGAGTGCCGTTGGCGAGCGCCTGCCGATGCCGATCCGCATTGTAGGTGATCATGTCCGAGACCAGCACGCGTGCGAGCCGGCGCGCCTTGTCGTGGGGATCACGCTTGCCGAACTGGAATACGGTGGGTGCGGTGTCGACGACGGGCTCGGCCTCGACGACGGGCTCGGTCTCGACGACCGGCTCGGCCTCGACGACGGGCTCGGCCTCGACGACGGGCTCGGCCCAGGCGGACTCGATGGGCGACTCGATCGGCTCGGCGGCCTCGTCCCTCACCTCGGCCTGCTCCCATGCCTCGACGGATGTGTCGGTGGCCTCGGCCCAGGCGGCATCGACGGGCGACTCGGCGGCCGGAGGCACACCCTCGTCATCCCACGGGTTGTCCTCACCCGACTCGACGACCTCGGCGGTGTGCTCCGCCGCGGCGTCGCGGACCTGTTGTTCGACGGTCTCGAGCGGTTCGACCGCTGCGGGCGGGTCGAGGTCGACCGGGCTGCTCTGCTCGATGACCCAGGAGTCCTCGGTCGACTCGGACTCGATCACCACCTCCGACTCGGTCTCGATGACCATCTCGGACGCGGCCTCGACCGCCATCTCCGCCTCGGTGGCGGCGGACACGTCCGACTCCGGCTCGGACGCGGCGTCCGACTCGCGGTCTTCGGGCAGTTCCATTCCCCCGCTCCACGGGTGTGCCGGCTCGTCCGACGCCGAGGCACCCATGTCCGAGGGGTGATCGAACCCCGCACCGCTCCACGGGTCGACGTGCTCGCGATTCTCGTCGACCGCGACCGACTCGGCGGCGGCGTCATCGACGCCTTCTCCGGCGTGACCCGCATCGGGAGACTCGTCCGCAGCGGTTGCCGCCTCCGAACCGGCAGCGCCGACCGCGGCCAGAGGCGCTGGAGTGGGCTCTTCGATCTCCGGCTTGTCGACGAAGAAGATCCCCGAACAGACGCTGCATCGCACCTTGACGCCGCCGTCCGGCACCTTGCGTGGGTCCACGGGGAAGGTCGTCTGACAGGAGGGGCACTCGACGGTGATGATCATGACTCGCTCAGGAGGAAAGGCACGCTGTTCAATCGAGGACGGGCCGGGGCATGGGCGATCCGGGTCGCCGCCCATCCGTGAGGCCCGTCTGCCGCCGATCTACGACGTACTTCGAGCCGGGGAGGGACTTCGCGTAGGTCTTCATCTCCGCTGCCAGTTCGGACACCTGGCCGGTGTGCGTGAACTGGTGGATCTGGTTCGTGACCACGCCCACGGAGAGGGTCATCAGCGGAATCCGGTGCACGTTGCCGCGCCGGTCCTTGCCGAGGAAGTACCCGGCCGAGCGGTCCTCCTCGGTGTACTGGTAGGGGATCAGTTCGTCGAAGAGCGTGATCACTTCTTCGCAGCACGGCGCCAGGTATTCGATCGGGATGTTGAAGATGAAATCGTCCCCGCCGATGTGGCCCACGAAACCGCCGGGTGCAAGGGCGCGGACGACGTCGCGGAGGATCTTGGAGAGGAGCAGGATCACCCGATCGCCGGAACCGTAGCCGTACCGGTCGTTGAACTCCTTGAAGTGATCGAGATCGGCATAGCACACCGCGAAGCCGGTCGACGTCTGCACCCGCTCATGGATGTCTCGCTCGATCTGACTCGTGCCGGGAAGGCGCGTCGTCGGATGGACCGATACGTCACGAGCGGCCCGGCGCAGCGCGAGGTCCATGCGCAGCGAGCACACCCGTTGCGTGGTGTGTTCGGCGAGGACTTCGTCGGCTCCGGCCTCGAGGGCGTCGGCGCTGGCCTCGCCGTCTCCGTCGGGAACGATCATGACGACGGGGACGATCGCCGTGAAGGCGTCGCGCTTGAGCTCGTCGCAGAGGGCGAGCATCTCGGCCCGGGACCGCACGGCGTCGAACACTACGCACGCCGGGTAGGACCGGTTCAGGAGCGCGCGGATGTCGTCGACCGACGCCATCGGCTCGACCTCCAGACCTCGGTCGGCGGCGAATTCGTCCAGACGTTCCAACACGCCGCAGGTCTCGGAGCCCAGGAACGCGATCGTCCGGTGGCCCCGGTCATCCCGTGCGGGTGTGTGCACGGTGGGGACGGGAGGCGCGGGGGCGGACGGACTCACCCCGACGCTCCCCTCGGCACGGCCTGCAACAGCACGAAATCCACGTGTCGCTCCTCTTTGTCCACGCGGGCTACCTGCACCCGCACTCGATCCCCGAGCCGGAAGCGCCGTCCACGACGGCTCCCGACCAGGGCGAACTCACGTTCCCTGAATTCGTAATAATCGTCCTCCAGGGCGTTCACATGAACGAGTCCCTCTACGAAGTATCGGTCGAGGAGCACGAAAAACCCGAACGATGCGACTCCGGCCACGGTTCCGTCGAACTCGTCGCCGAGGTGTCGCTCCATGAACTCGATCTTCTTCAGCGCGACGCTGTCCCGCTCCGCCTGGGTCGCCGCCTGCTCACGCCACGAGCACCGTTCGGCCACTTCGGTCAGCTCCTCGGACCATTCTTGGGGCGCAGCCTTTTTTTCCAGCAAGACCCGGACCATCGCCCGATGGGTGACGAGATCGGGATACCTGCGGATCGGCGACGTGAAATGGGCATAGTGTGACAGCGCCAACCCGAAGTGGCCGAGGTTCTCGGGTGCGTATCGCGCGCGCTGCATGGAGCGCAGGACGACGGTCGAAACGAGGGCTTCTTCGGGCTCTCCCCGGACGCCCTCCAGGACGGACTGGAGATCTCGGGGCCGGAGGGAGCGGCGCGGAAGTGTGTGCCCGAGGGTGGCAAGAAATTCCCTCAAGCTCTCCGTCTTCTCGACCGAAGGTCGCTCGTGCACTCGGTACAGCACCGGCATCCGCTTCGCCTCACCGGTCCGCGCCACCAGTTCGTTGGCCAGCAGCATGAAGTCCTCTACCAGGCGGTGGGCGTCGAGACGCGCCACCCTCTGGATGTCGATGGGCGCGCCGTCGTCGTCGAGGACCACCCGCGCTTCGGGTTGGTCGAAGTCGATGCTGCCCCGCTCCTGGCGCCGGGCCCTCAACCCGCGGGCGACGCGATCGAGATCGCGAATCGCCGCATCCGTTTCGGGATCCACCGATCCGGGGCCGTCGAGGACCTCCTGCGCCGTTTCATAGGCGAGCTTGTGTCGGGACCGGACCACGGTCCTCACGAATCGGTGTTCGTGCACCTCGCCGTCCAGCCCCAGCCGCGCGAACAGGCTGAAGGCGTAGCGATCCTCGTCCGGACGCAGCGAGCAGGCGCCGGACGACAGCGCATGCGGCAGCATGGGGACGGTGCGATCGACCAGGTAGACGCTGGTGCCTCGATCGAGCGCCTCGGCGTCGACCGGCCCGCCGCGGGGCACGTAGTGAGACACGTCGGCGATGTGGATCCCCACCTCGTACATGCCGGACCCGAGGTCACGAATCGACAGGGCGTCGTCGTGGTCCTTGGCGTCCACGGGATCGATCGTGAAGAGCATCAGATCGCGGCAATCCTCGCGATCGTCCCCCGCCGCCACGGGTTGCTCGGCAGCCTCCTTCGCCGCGGACTCCACCGCGGGCGGGAACTCCAGCGACAGGCCGTGTCCGAAGAGCACCGAGAGCACATCGACCCCGGGATCTCCCATCGGACCCAGAACGCGCTTCACCTCGCCCGTCGGACCCCGCCGGCGCGCCCCGTACGAGGTGATCGCGATCACGACGACGTCGCCCTCCTCGGCGTCACCCTCGTCGCCCCACGGAATCAGCACGTCCGGCCCCATCTTCCGGTCGAGGGGGACGATGTAGCCGATCTTGCGACCGCTGTGGAAGGTGCCGACCAGCGTCGGGTGTGCGCGCTCGAGAACCTTGATGACGCGGCCCACCGGATTCCTTCCGCGCGGGTGGTGTTCGACCCGAACGACCACCCGGTCGCCGTCCATCGCGGTGGCCAGGTCCCCGCTGCGCACGAACACGTCTTCGTGCGTGATCTCGTCGGCCCGGATGAAGGCGTCGCCGGACCGGATCGTGGACACGCGCCCGCGTACGAGGCTGATCCGGTCCGGCGCAGCGTACCGCCCACCCTTGACCCGGTACACCACGCCGCGGCCCTCCATGTCGCGCAGTTGGGCGCGGAACGGCTTGTAGTCGCCCGGGCGGATCTCGAGGACCCGGGCAAGGGCCTTGGGCTTCATGGGCCCGTGACGCGAAGCGCGAAGTGCCTTCAGCACCTTGGCTTCCGGAACGTGGAAGGAGCGGCTCACGTGGAACTCCTGCGATCTCGAGGACGACTGCGGGCCAGCGGTCGGAGGGCCGGGACGGGGTCAGTCTCGACGCACCCGTACTCGAAGCATCGCGACACCCTCGCCCGCTCGCGACCCCGGGGCGACGCCGACTTCGACGGCCCGCCGGCCGAGGCGCTGGTTCACGTAGACCTCGATCGCCGAGAGGAGGTGATTCGCCACCAGGGCCCCGGCGACGAGCGACGCACGCCGCGACGCGTCGTCGGACTCCTCGATCCAGTCCGAGAACTGCCGTTGGGCGGCTTCCTGCCCCGTCCAGTCCCAGAGCAGAGAATCGTCGTAGGCACGCTGGCGGTAGTATTCGAGCGCCGAGGCGTACCCGGAGGTCTCGGGCGTCGCCGCGATGTCACCGCCGAGAAAGATCTCCGCGGCGAGTCGCCACTGACGGCCGTTGAATGCATCCTGGGCCGTCTCCGGCTGCACGCCGGGCACATCCGACCGGCGGTCCCAGGACCCGGAGCGCGTCCATCGGATCATGCGCTCGTAGTACTCGAAGGGGCCGTCGACCCGCGGAGACGGCGAACCCCGCGCCGCAGTCCACGCGAGGTCGCGGTACGCGGCGCGGAACCGCTCCGCGTCGGATTCCGCGTCGAGGTGCAGCCACCAGCCTACGCCCTCGAGGGCGGCGAAGCTTGCCGCCGCGATCCAGCGCCGCTCGAGGCCCTGACCGAGACCGGGGACCGCAAGAGACGCGAACACGGGCACCGCGGGGGACGCGGCCCAGCCGGAGGAGGGCGCCCACGCCGACGTCGCGGCTCCGGGCGTTCCCGGTCCCGACTCCGGCGCCGCGATGAACTCGGCTCGAGCGAGAGGCTGTGCGGCGGTGGGCCCAGCCTGCGCCAGGAGTGCGGCGGACAGCGCAGCCGCGCAGCCCATTCTCCACCCGGATCCGGGATTTCCATGACGCCGTCGCAACACACGCGCCTCCAAGACCGGCCGCGCGCTCAGAAGAGGACGCCGAGCGTCACCTGTACCGGCTCGGACTCGCCGGCGAGCGTCGTCGTCCCGAGGGACTTCGCGATCCCCACGTCGATGCGATCGTACCGGAGTCCCACACCGACCGCCGCACCGTCGAGCTGCAACTCGCCACCCCACACGTAGCCGGCCCGGACGAAGAGCGCCTGTTCGATCCCGGCGCCGAGTTCGGCGCCCACGTAGGTCGCCGACGATCCCCCGTCCCGCCAGCGGCCTTCCCGCTCCACCGCGATCACCGCCCGCAGCTCCGGAGTGTCGAGGAAGTGCCGCGCGACGTCGTACGCCGCGGCGAAGCGAATCCGGGTCGGAAGCGGATCGGCCTGCTCTTCGTTGAAGAACTGGATGCGCGGTCCCGCGTGCGCCACCGATGCACCCACTCGCAGCGGCAGGTCGAACAGATCAGCCCACTGGAGGCCCGCGTCCACGACGACCGTCGTCGCCGTGACGCCCGGATCGCACTGGCCTCGGCACGTGAAGCGCTGCTGCACCAGCTTCAGATTCACACCCGCGGCGAACCCCCCGACCACCGGCGCCGCCAGCGATACGATCCCGACGTGATTGCGATTGGAGATCAGGCCCAGCTCGTTCTGCTGATCATCGACGAAGGGAATGTCGCCGACGTCCGTGAGCTGATACGACACGGCGAGAACCCCGAGGCCGGCCTTGGTGAACACTGCGGTGAGCGACGTCGCGTCGCCCGCCAGATCGTCACCCCGGTGCACCTGGATGCGCGTCTGGGCCTCGCCTGCGAGCCCCGCGGGATTCCACCAGACCGTCTCCGGCCCGGTCATCGCGGTCATCGCCCTGCCCATCGCGACGCCCCGCGCGCCGGTGGGCAGAAGCAGGAAGAGCCCTCCCTCGGACGCCGTCGAGCCCTGGCCGGACACGGGTGCGCCGGCAAGGGCGAACC
>JAHHMJ010000241.1 GCA_018678395.1 Gemmatimonadota bacterium
TCCCGGCATCGAACTGATGCCCGCGATCTCGCCGGATGGGCAGGAAGTCGCCTACGTCGCCGAAGCCTCGGCCTCCGAGCCGAGTCGGGTCCTCGTGCAGAGCCTGAGCGGCGGCCAGCCGACGCGGGTATCCGACGAGGGAGCGGACGGTGAGGCATACCCCCAGTGGACGGCGGACGGAGCGTCCCTCTCCTTCCACGCGGGCGGGGTGGCCTATCAGGTAGGCGCCAGAGGGGGGACCCCCCGACCCATCATGCAGGTCGAGTCCGGAACCAGGACGTACGGTGCCTGGTCACCCGATGGGACCCGATTCGCCTACGTGGGCGGCGGGAGTGGCGAAACGGGGATGTATGTTCGAGAGAATGAGGTGGAGACGAAGATCGCCGACATCGGTGGGACGGCCAACTCGCTCGCATGGTCTCCGGATGGGCGGTGGATCGCCTACGCCGAGGGAAACGCGGATTGGACCCGCCTGGGGTTCTTCTTCGGGAACGTCTCTCCCTCTGCCGTGATGGTCGTCGCGGCGGATGGCGGTACTCCGGTCGAGGTGGCACCGAGCCAGTACCTCAATGTCGCTCCTGCCTTTCTGCCCGACGGGCGGCTCCTGTTCGTCTCGGCGCGTGGAGGTGTGCGCGACGTCTACCTGGTGGAGTTGACCCCGGACGGCGCACCGGCCGGGGAGCCCCGGCGGATCACGGCCGGGCTCAATCCTCACAGCATCAGCGTTTCGGCCGACGGACGAAGGTTGGCCTTCGGGACGCTGAATCGAAGACGAAACCTGTACTCGGTCGAGATCCCGACGTCCGGCGTGGTCTCGGCCTACTCCGGAACTCCGGTCGTCGACGGTCCACAGGTGATCGAGGGCATGGCGGTCTCGCCCGACGGGCAGTGGCTCGCCTTCGACTCCGACCGCGGGGGTACCCAGACGGCGTATCGTCGTCGCCTGTCGGGTGGGGAAGCGCTGCAACTGACGACGTCTCTTTCCGACGAGTTCGTGCGTTCATGGTCGCCAGACGGGTCCTTCATCGCCGGCCATGGCTTCAACGAAGGGGTGAGGGACATCTGGGTGTCCGACCCGGACGGCCTGTCCTTTCGATTCGTCCTGTCCAGCCCCTATCAGGACCGGTACCCGGACATCTCCCCCGACGGTCGACGGATCGCGTTCGGATCAGAACGTGATGATGACGGGACCTCTACCCTCTTCGTTTCGGAGGTGGACTCCCAGGGCCAGTGGGGCCCGCCGACCCCCATCGGCAAGGGGGCACAACCGCGTTGGTCTCCGGACGGCACGACGATCGCATCGTCCTTCCAGGGGGAGGTGTTCCTGACGTCTCCCGAGGGTGGCGAGTCGAGGATCGTCCCGGTCGACAATGCGGGCGGGTTCGTCGCGGGCGTGGAGTGGGTCACGGATCAGGAGCTTGTCGTCATGCTGCTGTTTTCGGATCGGACCGCGGGGATATGGTCGCTCTCGAGGGCCGACGGGTCGCTCCGGGAACGGGTCCGGTTCGATGACCCGGCTCGTACGCCCCGCAGTGAGATGGCCGTCCACGACGGCAAAGTCTACTACACCTTCGGGGAGTTCGAGGCGGACATCTGGTTGATGGAGATGACGTGGCGGTGACTGGTTCCTTAGAGCCGCCCCCGCCTCCTAGTACCGCAACAGCCGCGTCAGCTTGATCGCGAGCGCCCGTGTGCGCAGCCCCGTCCCGCCGAAGCCCGTGTCCCGGTCGTCCGTCCAGACCACGAAGAGCTCACTGCCCGGGGCGTACTCCCAGCGGAAGCGCACGTTGCTCGACAGGTAGTCGGTGGCCGTGTTGTACTGGACGAGCGCGCTCGCGAACATGCGCGGCGAGAAGGCGTAGTCGGAGCGCAGCCGGAATACGGTCTGGTCGGAGTCGCCCTCGGGCAGGTCGATCAGGTTCAGGCTGACCCCCGGCTCCAGCGAGAACTGGTTCGTGACGACGAGACGGCCCTGGCTCAGGCTGAGCGACTTCAGCTCGCCGTGGTAGTACGCGCCCCACTGGTACGAGACGCTTCCGGACAGTCGTCGCTGCTCGCCCGCGCGGAACCACAGGCGATTGTTCGTGAACGTGTACCGCCCCCTCGGCACGGCGAGGTCCGTCGCGACCTCGAACGGCACGTCCAGCCGATCGAAGTCCCGTGTCCGCGTGAACGACAACTGGTCGGCGCTCTCCATCTCGACCGAAAAGCGGCCCGACTGGCGTCGCGACTCCATCCTGCCGGCCCCGTCCTCGAAGTAGTCGAGGTTGCCCTGCCACGTCAGCTTGCGAATCCAGGAGATCGAGGCGGGACGGGGCGAGAAACGCAGCGAGCCCGACGACTTGTCGAAGTCCGAGCGTCGCAGGAAGCCGACCTCGGGGTTGAACGCTTCGCCGATCGAGAGGTGGGAGGCCGTGACGCCGTAGGTGTCCCCGGAGTAGTTGAGCGCGGCCTGCCACGAGGTGTCGTCGCCGCCTAGCGTCGGCGTCTCCGTGCGGGCCCAGTAGCCGCCCATCTCGAAGTTGTCGCCGAAGCCGAACGATGCGTCGAGGCCGTACGACTGGCTCGACCCGCCGCCGTCGACCGCCACCGAGCGGTTCGTGAACAGCGCGCCGACGGCGGAGCGCGTCAGGATATCGCGTTTGACCCGGACGACCGAGTAGTTCGTGCTCTCGATGCCGGTCTCCTCGATGTCCCCGGTCTGGATGTTCACCGCGCCCACCGAGAACGGTCCGACCTTCCCGGTCACACGTCCGCCCGCCCGGATGGGGACGACCTCACCGCGGTCGAGCCCGATCCGGCGGCTGTAGAAGAGCGTGGGGCGATCGCCTCCCCCTCGGCTGAATCCCCCTCCTCCACCTCTACCGAAGAAGCTTCCCGAACCGCCCTGCCCGAAATCGAAGGTCCCGCGTCCCTCCAGGAAGAACTCGCGCTTCTCCGGGAAGAAGAGGGAGAAGCGCGTCAGGTTGACCTGCTGCTCGTCGACCTCGACCTGAGCGAAGTCGGTGTTGACCGTCACGTCTGCCGTCAGGTTGGCCGTCAACCCGTATTTGAGGTCGAGGCCGATGTCCCCCGTCACATCGTTGGAGACCGCGGGGTCGACCAGACGGTTCGTCGTCAGTCCGCCGATCGCGTACGGCTTGAGCTCGAGGTTGTTGCCGGCCGACGGCAGTTCGAGGCCGACCAGCGTCCCCCCCACCGAGACCTTGTTGAGCCCCTGCGGCCCGGCCATGGAGGTCGGGACGGGGTTCAGGTAGGTCCACTCGTTCTTGTGGCGGATCGAGCGACGGATCTGGAAGCCCCAGAGCTGATCGTCTCCCGAGACGTACCGCAGCGACTTGAAGGGGATCTCCATCTCGACGACCCATCCCCCGTCGAACTCACCTCCGACCACGTCCCAGACCGGATTCCAGTCGGTGTTGGAATTCCCTTCGTCGACCACGGAGTAGTCGGAGCGCGCGCCGAGCGGGTTGGCGTAGAACATCACGCCGCTCCGCCGGTCGTAGAACGTGTCGAACATGACGCCGAAGTGCTCGTTGTTCCGGTTGCCGGGTGTGTCCCGGCGCAGCTCGTTGACGACCCACTCCTCGGGTGGCGCCGTGTCGAAACACCGGCAGGTGACGTAGATGTTCTCGTCGTCGAACATGACCCAGACGTCGGTCCGTTCGGTGGCCGGTGATCCCGCGTCGGGCACGACCTGCACGAAGTCGCCGAATGGCGCGTAGTCCGAGTACACGGCCTCGTCGAGCCGGCCGTCGAGCGTCAGCGGCGCGTCGAGCCGGATGGCCCGTACGGTCGCGCGGCCCCGGTCGTCTCGAGTGATCGACTGCGGCCACTCGGGCGGCGGCGAACCGTCGAGAACCGGTCCGGTCTGCTGGGCGTGGAGCGCCGGGGTGCCGGCCCCGAGGGTCAGCGTGAGAACGGCGGCGATCGGCAGGATGGAACGTGTACCTAGCATGTGGTCCAGGGCTTGAACGGTGCGGGATCAGCCGCTCAAGATCCCCGAGGGCGGTCCGCCGCGCCAGTAGCGGGGGCGGGGCCCGGGGGGCTACACCAATTCCAACCCCGTCTCTTCAGCGATGGCCTCGAAGTCGCGATCCAGCGCGAGCACGGGAAGGTCCGCCCGGAGCGCCACCGCGGCGATCAGGCAGTCGACGCTCGAGCGCACGGTATGCCCACGTCGACGGCACCCCCGGTAGATCTGAGCGGCCCGCTCGGCGTCGCGGAGTCCCTCGAGCGGACGCAGTTCCAGTGACACGAGGAGCCTCCGGAGTCGGTCGGCGTGCGCCTCGCTCTGCGCGCCCATCAGCACCTCGAAGACGATGGGCTCGGTGATCGCCACGCGGCGTCGGGCGGCCAGCAGCTCGCGGAGTCGCACATTCGTGGGGCTTTCGGTCCGCCTGAGGTATTCGACCCACGCCGACGAGTCGACGAGCACGGGGCGTTCCACGCTACTCGATCACGTCGGGCGGGCGGTTCCCGGCGCGAATCTCGTCCAGGTCCCCAAACCATCCCGTGCCCTCCATCGCCAGCATCTCCTCGCGGCTCATCGGCGGCTCCGCGGCACGCTGGAGCGCGAACTCCACCGCCGCATGCCGAGTCGGGAAGCGGTAGCGCTCCATGACGAGGTGGAGGAGGCGGTCGTTGACCAGCACCGGCGAGCGCGAGGGGGGCTCGTCGCGGTACCGGGCATGGGCCTCGTGCACTGCGGAGGGCGGCTCGACGGCGTCCGGGTCCGAAGGCGGCGCGGCACCGAGTGCCGGACCGCGTGCCTCACGCAGCACCCGCCGCACCCACTCCGATGTGGTCAGGCGGGCGCGTTGGGCGGCGTGCCGGATCTCCTCCAACTCCGTGTCATCCATGACGACTTGTAGGCGCGTACTCATGACATGAGTATATCGCGCTCATGAATGCCGGGCCATGTCGGGATCGGCCCCGGACCTCTCTACTGGGCCTCGAGCTTCCGCACGAAGGGGATCTTGAGGTTGTACACCCCCTGGCTCAGGCGGCTCTCCACCTGGTACCCGCTATGGTGGAAGACGCCGAGCATGCGGTCGTTCGCCCGGAGTACGTCAGCGGTGAACCCGGCGATGCCGTTGCGCCGGGCGGCGTCCACGAGGGCGTTCATCAGGGCCTTGCCCAGGCCTTTGCCCTGCCAGTCGTCCCGTACGAGGAACGCGGATTCGGCGAAGTTCGTGCGGGGGTCCTTCAGATAGTGAGCGATGCCCAGCACGGCGGCGCTCTCGCTGCGATCCTCCAGGACCACCACAGCCATGTCGGCCTCGTAGTCGATGCGCAGCAGCTCCTGGAGCTGCTCATGGGGCATGGCCTTGATCATGCGGAAGAAGCGGTAGTGCACCGACTCGGGCGAGAGCTTGTAGAAGAACTCCCTGAGCTTCGGCTCGTCGGTGAGCTTCAGCGGGCGCATGAAGACCGTGCCGCTGTCCCGGAGCTCCAGCGTCTGCTCCATGTCCTCCGGGTATGTGGCGATGCGGAAGGGCATCTCGATCTGATCGGCGTAGACCATGTTGCGCATCTTGGCCTCCGCCAGGAGCCACGGTCGGAATTTCGGGTGCGCGACCTCGATGAGGGCCATGGCCCGTTCCCGAATGGACTTTCCGTGGAGGTAGGCTGCGCCGTATTCGGTGACGACGTAGTGGACGTCGCCCCGGCTGGTCACGACACCCGCGCCCTGTTTCAGGTGGGGCACGATACGGGAGATGGTCTCGTTCTTCGCCGTCGAGGGCAGAGCGATGATGGGCTTGCCCCCCTCGGAGCGCGCCGCCCCGCGGACGAAGTCCACCTGTCCCCCGATGCCGCTGTAGAACAGTTCTCCGAGCGAGTCCGCGCAGACCTGGCCCGTGAGGTCCACTTCGATGGCGGCGTTGATGGAGATCATCTTCTCGTTCTGGGCGATGATGAACGGGTCGTTCGTGTACTCCGTGGGGTGGAACTCCACCAGGGGGTTGTTGTCCAGGAAGTCGTAGAGCTTGCGGGAGCCCATGACGAAGCTGGCGACGATCTTGCCCTTGTGGAGCGTCTTCCTGGCGTTGGTGACGATGCCCTTCTCGACGAGCGGGATGACGCCGTCGCTGAACATCTCCGTGTGGATACCCAGGTCCTTGAAATCGTCCAGATAGTGCAGCACGGAGTCCGGGATGGTACCGATGCCGAGCTGCAGCGTTGCGCCATCTTCGATGAGGTTGGCCACGTGCTTCCCGATGCGCCGGGCGAGCTCGTCGGGCTCTCCCTGGGGCGCTTCGAGGATGGGACGGTCGCTGGCGACCAGCCGATCGATGTCACGGACGTGGATGAAGCAGTCGCCCAGCGCCCTGGGCATGGTGGAGTTCACCTCGGCGATGACGTACCGGGCGCTTTCCGCGGCGGACTTCACGATGTCGGTGGAGACGCCGTAGCTGCAGTACCCGTGCTCGTCCGGGGGACTCACCTGGATGAGGGCGACATCGATGACCACCCGGCCGCTCCGGAAGAGGGCGGGGATCTCGGAGAGGAAGATGGGCGTGTAGTCCGCACGGCCTTCGGAGATGGCATTGCGGACGTTGGGCCCGATGAAGTAGGCGTTGTGACGGAAGTGTTCGTCGAACTTGGCCTCCGCGTACATCGCCACGCCCAGCGTGAGGATGTGCACGATCTCCGTGTCCCGGATGCTCGTGCGCGCCGAGAGGGCCTCCACGAGGTCCTGGGGCTCAGCGGCTCCCGAGCCTACGAAGACGCGTTGCCCCGGCCTCACGACCGAGACCGCCTCCACGGCGCTGGCCACTTTGTCGGCGAAGCGTTCCTGCCACGGAATCCCACGGGCGGCAGCCATTGGTTCTCCACTCGTTCGGTGAAGGGACTCGGGAGGGCCGGAAGAGGCCCTGGAACCGAATGAAGCGGGGGTGAACCCCGATGGATCCACCCCCGCCGTGCGACCTCGCGAAGAGGTCCCCGCTCAGACCATCGCCTTCCGCGGATCCCGCTCGATCAGATCCTCCACCACGCTCGGGTCGGCCAGCGTAGAGGTGTCACCGATCGAGTCCAGATCCTCTTCGGCGATCTTCCGCAGGATCCGGCGCATGATCTTGCCGGAGCGGGTCTTGGGAACCGCAGGCGCCCAGTGGATCTGGTCGGGCGAGGCGATGGGGCCGATCTCGGTGCGTACGTGCCTCACGAGCTCCTTCTTGAGCTCGTCGGCGTACTCGATGCCCTTGATCAGGGTGACGTAGGCGTAGATGCCCTGACCCTTGATGGGGTGCGGGAACCCGACCACGGCCGCCTCGGCCACCTTCGGGTGCGACACCAGGGCGCTCTCGACCTCGGCGGTGCCCATGCGGTGCCCGGAGACGTTGATGACGTCGTCCACCCGGCCGGTGATCCAGTAGTACCCGTCGGCATCGCGGCGGGCACCGTCACCGGTGAAGTAGTAGCCCTTGTACAGGTCGAAGTAGACGTCTTCGAACCGCTCGTGGTCGCCGTAGATCGTGCGCATCTGACCGGGCCACGGGGCCTTGATGGCCAGCACACCGGACGCCTCGGTCTCGACCTGCTCGACGCCGGTCTCGGGATCCAGGATGACGGGCTCGACGCCGAAGAACGGCAGCGTGGCCGACCCGGGCTTGGTGGGCCAGGCGCCGGGGAGCGGCGAGATGAGGATGCCGCCCGTCTCGGTCTGCCACCACGTGTCCACGATGGGGCAGTTCTCGTGGCCCACGTGCTCGTGGTACCACATCCACGCTTCGGGGTTGATGGGCTCACCCACCGAGCCCAGCAGGCGCAGGCTGGAGAGATCGCAGCCGGCGGGCCACTCGTCGCCCTGGGCGATGAGGGCGCGGATGGCGGTGGGCGCGGTGTAGAACTGATTCACCTTGTGCTTGTCCACGACCTTCCAGAAGCGGTCCGGCTCGGGGTACGTGGGCACGCCCTCGAACATGATGGTGGTAGCACCATTCTGCAGTGGGCCGTACACGATGTACGAGTGGCCCGTAACCCAACCGATGTCGGCCGTGCACCAGTAGATGTCACCGTCGTGGTAGTCGAAGATGTACTTGTGGGTCATGGCCGTGTAGACCATGTAGCCCCCCACCGTGTGGAGCACGCCCTTCGGCTTGCCGGTCGAACCGGAGGTGTAGAGGATGAACAGCGGATCCTCGGCGTCCATCTCCTCGCAGGGGCAGTCGGCGGAGGCGTTCTCCATCTCTTCGTGCCACCACACGTCGCGCCCTTCGGTCATGGGCACGTCGTTCCCCGTGCGCTGCACCACGAAGACCGTCTCCACCGTCGTGGGGTTCTCTGCGTCGTTGGCAGCGATCGCACACGCAGCGTCGGCGTTGGTCTTCATGGGCACGTTGTTCTTCGCGCCGCGGAGACCGGTATCCTGGGTGATGACGACGGTGCAGGTGGAGTCGGTGATGCGGTTGGCCAGCGAATCCGGCGAGAATGCGCCGAAGACGATGGAATGGACGGCGCCGATGCGGGCACAGGCCATCATGGCCACGGCCAGCTCCGGGATCATCTGCATGTAGATGCTGACCCGATCACCCTTCTTCACGCCGTGAGCCTTCAGCACGTTGGCGAACTTGCTGACCTGCTCGTGGAGTTCCCTGTAGGTGATGTGCCGGGTCTCGGAGGGCTCGTTGCCTTCCCAGATGATGGCGACCTGGTCGCCGCGGGCCTCGAGATGCCGATCCAGAGCGTTGTAGGTGATGTTGGTCTTTCCGCCCGCGAACCACTCGACCCAGACCTTGCCCTCACGACGGTCGTAGTTGTAGTCCCGGACCTTGTCCCACTTCCTGAACCAGTGGAAGTCGTCCGCGACCTCTCCCCAGAACCCATCCGGGTCCTCGATGGACCGCTCGTACATCTGCCTGTACTGGTCGAGGGTCCTGATATGGGCACGCTCGCTGAATTCTGCGGGCGCTGGGAATACCTGGTCTGCCATGGTGCCTCTCCTGTATCGTCTCTGCCGTTGATCCGCCCTGTTACACAACCGCCGGAGCACGGAATGGGGAGGGTGGGAGGGAAGCCGCGGAATGCCCGGCGGTCGAGTCCGAAATCTCGCGATTCAGAGCCTCGATAAACAGGCTGCCACTGTCGGGGTTTTCCCCCCCTCACGATGGGGGTTCATCCGCATTGCCGGGCCCTCCGGATTCCCTCTTCGTTCAGTAGATCTCCCCTCGCGAATCCGGCTCGCCGGAGCGACGGGGGTCGAGACGAGAAGAACCAAGAGACGACACCTGTCGAGGCCATCATGGCGACGATGATCGAGGACGCGTCTGCGACGGCGTCCGTACCCCAGGGCTTCCCCCGCGGCGTGAAGCTGCTCCACGATCCCCAGCGCAACAAGGGAACGGCCTTCAGCGACGCCGAGCGCGAGATCCTGGGCTTGCGGGGCCTGCTTCCACCCAGGGTCCTCCCCCAGGAACTCCAGTCCGACCGAGCCATTCGCAACCTCAGGAGCAAAGCGAACGACCTGGAGCGGTACCTCTTCCTGGCGAGTCTGCAGGATCGCAACGAGATGCTCTACTACCGCGTCCTGCTCGACCACCTGGAAGAGCTGATGCCGATCATCTACACGCCCACCGTCGGGCTCGCGTGCCAGGAGTTCGGGCACATCTTCCGACGACCGCGTGGTCTGTGGATCTCGGCGTACGACCGGGGCCACATCGAGGAGGTGCTGCACAACTGGCCGCACGACGACGTGAAGATCGTCGTCGTGACCGACGGGGAGCGGATCCTGGGATTGGGCGATCTGGGCGCGGACGGAATGGGCATCCCCATCGGCAAGCTGGCTCTATACAGCGCCTGCGCGGGAATCCACCCGCGCAACACGCTTCCCATCACGCTGGATGTCGGGACGGACAACGAGGAGTTGTTGAACGATCCCCTCTATCTGGGAATCCCACGAAGGCGTCTGCGCGGTGACGCGTACGACGAGTTCCTGGACGAGTTCGTCGAGGCCGTGAAGAAGGTCTTCCCCCACGCGGTCCTTCAGCTCGAGGACTTCGCGACGCGCAACGCCTTCAACCTCCTGGAGAAGTACCGGGGCCACACGTGTTCCTTCGACGACGACATCCAGGGCACGGCGACCGTCGCGCTGGCTGGCGTGTACTCGGCGCTGCGCATGACCGGCGACGAGTTGGGTGACAAGCCGTACCTGTTCCTGGGCGCCGGTGAGGCCGGCATCGGGATCGGTGATCTCATCGTGGCGGCGCTCGTCCACGAGGGCTGGTCCGAGGAGGAGGCCCGGAAGCGCTGCTGGTTCTTCGACTCCAAGGGGCTCGTGGTGAAGAGCCGGACGGACCTCGCCGAGCACAAGAAGCCGTACGCGCACGACGCGGATTTCTCGGACGACTTCCTGGACGCCGTCCGAGAGCTCGAGCCCGGGACCATCATCGGGGTGTCCGGTCAACCGCAGACGTTCACCCGCGAGGTGCTCGAGGCGATGGCCGACATCAACGAGCGACCAATCGTGTTCGCTCTGTCGAACCCGACGTCGAAATCCGAGTGCACCGCCGAGCAGGCGTACGGGTGGACCCGAGGGCACGCCATCTTCGCGTCCGGCTCTCCGTTCGACCCCGTGGAGTTCGAAGGCCAGCGCATGGTGCCCGGACAGGGCAACAACGCGTACGTCTTCCCCGGTGTCGGGTTGGGGCTGATCGTATCCGCCGCGTCCGAGTGCACCGACGAGATGTTCTTCGTCGCCGCGCGCACGTTGGCCGGCATGGTCCACGAGGACGACCTCTCCCAGGGCCGGATCTACCCGGCGCTGACCCGGATCCGGGAGATCTCGGCGAACATCGCGGAAGCGGTCGCTGCCGTCGCGTTCGAGCGAGGCCTGGCGCGGGTGGACCGACCGGACGACCTGGGTAGTGCGGTGCGAGACGCGATGTTCACGCCGGAGTATCCGGTCTACGGGTGATCCGCACGCCGGTTCGAACCCGGCCGGTCACACCGCAGCACTAGCGGACCCGCTCGAGTTGACGGCCTCGGGCGGGGGGCGGGTCGCAGGGTCGGTGCGAGCAAGGCGGGCCACCCACACGTCGTATCCGTTGCTCCTCCACCCGGTCTCGCGGTACGCTAGAGGTACCATGAGCCGGCGGTTTCCGTGATCCGGAGAGGCCTCTCCGGCCTCCTTTCGGCGCTCATCCTGGGTGTGAGCGTCCTGGGCCCCCTCGTGGACCATGCCGGCGACGCCGTCGGCATCGTCGTTGAGAGCCGTCACGATCCCGCCGGGTGCGCGCCTGCCCACGACCATCGAGCGTGTCTCCAGCAGCAGGCGTTCGACCCCCTCTTCACGCCTCCGGGGGACACCTTCGCCCGGCCGTTCGCGCTGCGACTGCACATCGGCCCCGCGGCGGCGTCGGGTCCGATCGCCACCCCCCGCCTGGACGGGCATTCAGCCCGTGCGCCCCCCCGGACCTGAACGACTACCGGGTCGCGATCTGCGACTCGTCGACTTCGCCCGGTCGGGCCGAGGTCCGTGGAAGACGTCAGGATCTGGAGAGGTGAATCGTGTGCAAAAGCCCTGCCCGTCGTGCCGGCGCTCGGACGCTGGTACTCCTGATGTTGTGGATCGCTTCGCCCTCAGCCGGTTCGGCCCAGGAACCCCCCGATTCCACTCGCGCCGATTCCGTGCGGGTCGAGCTGCGTCGGCTGGCCACCCTCGTGGACAGCCTTCGGGCCGAGGTCGAGCGGTTGCGCGCCGCGGGCCGTGACGAGGAGGCGGGGGATGCCCTGGCCCGGTTGAGGGCCGCCGCGGAGGCCGCGGCCGCCGAGGGAGGCGCGGGGGATCCGGAGGCCGAGGAGCCGCGGGAGTTCGTGGGGCGGCAGCGGTCCCTGCAGGCACTCAATCCCGAGATCAGCGTCAACGCCGACATCTTCGCCCACCTCAACAAGGACGACACAGGCGAGGACAACTTCATTCCCCGGGAGTTCGAGATCTCGCTGATCTCCAATCTCGACCCCTTCTCCAGGGCCAAGATCTTCGTGTCCCGACACGTCGAAGGGGGCGAGTTGGCTCCGTTCGAGAGTGCGCACGAACACGGTCACGAAGAGGGTGGGGGATTCGCGGTGGAGGAGGGCTACATCGAGTGGGTGGGTCTTCCCGGCGGGGTGGGCCTGAAGGTGGGGCGGTTCTTCCAGCAATTCGGTCAGCTGAACCGCTGGCACAGCCATGCCCTTCCGTTCCAGACCCGCTCGCTCCCTCACCTCGCTTTCATCGGGGAGGAGTCGCTGTCCCAGACCGGCGTCTCCATGCACTGGCTGGCCCCGTTCGGGGGTGCGTCGGGGACCTACGAAGCCACCGTCGAGGTGACCCGGCGCGAGAGCGAAGTCCTCTTCGGTGACTCGGACGGGATGGCGGCGCTCGTGCACCTCAACGGCTTCTGGACCCTCTCCGAGGCCACGGACCTCGATCTCGGCGTGAGCTGGATTCGCGGCCGGTTCGAAGAAGAGGACGTGCTCGCCGATCGGACTCTGTGGGGTGTGGAGGGCGCCTTCCATTGGCGTCCCCCGGGGCGGTCCCGCTACCGCGGCCTCATGGTTCGGGGCGGCCTCATGGTCCTGGACGGCCTCGTGCCCCACGACGATGACGGGGCGGGGACCGAACCCACCGAGGAACACGACCTCGCCGGTCATGCGCTGGGGGTGTGGAGTCTGGCCGAGCTCCGGCTGTCGCGGAGTTGGCTGGTGGGGGCACGCTTCGACCGTACCGAGAATCCCCTCGACCCCGACGAGACCGCCTGGCTGGTTTCGCCCACCCTGTCGTGGTGGCAGAGCGAGTTCGTGCGTCTGCGCGCGGAATACGATCTCATGGGCCGCAGCTTCGTCACCGGCCGCGAGGGCCGGCTCCTACTCCAGGTGACCTTCGCCATGGGCCCCCACAAGCACGAGACCTACTGATGATTCGCTCCATCCTCATGCGCGCCGCGGCGATGGTGGCCCTCGGCTTTTCCGGGCTGTCCGGACCCCTCGATCTCCACCCCCGGCCCGCGGTGGCCCAGGAGCCTCTGCGTGTCGTGACCACCCTTCCGGTCTACGCCGATCTGGTGCGGGCCGTGGGGGGAGGGCAGGTGGAGGTCAGCTCGATCGCCAACCCCAACGAAGACGCTCACTTCGTACGGCCCAAGCCGAGCTTCGCTCTGGATCTGCGTCGGGCCGACGCGTTCGTGACCACGGGTCTCGACCTGGAGGTGTGGGTCCCCACGCTTCTCGATCGGGCCGGGAATGCCGACGTGATCGAGGGCGGTCCGGGCTACATCACCGCCTATACCGGAATCACGCTTCTCGACATCCCGGCCTCGGCGGACCGGAGCGGCGGCGACGTGCACATCTTCGGGAATCCGCATCTCACGACCGATCCCCTGCGCACCATTCAGGTGGCCCGCAACGTCGCGACCGGATTGAAGCGGGTCGCGCCGGATCGCGCCGACGTCTTCGACGCTGGCCTCGCCGACCTGACCGACCGCATCCATCGCCACCTCTTCGGCGCACGACTCGTGGAGCTGCTCGGCGGGTCGACCCTCGAACGCCTGGCGCTGAACCATACGCTCTTCGAGTTCCTGCGCACGCAGGAGTACGAGGGTCGCCCCCTGATCCAGCTGCTGGGGGGATGGCTCGCCGCGGCCGAGCCGTTCCGTGGTCAGCAGATGATCTGCTATCACAAGAACTGGGCGTACTTCGAGGATCGCTTCGACGTGACCTGTGCCGAGTACGTCGAGTCCAAGCCCGGCATCGCGCCTACGCCGGGGCACGTGGCACGCCTCCTCCAGCGCATGCAGGCCGACGAACTCAACGTCCTGCTGGCCGCGAGCTACTTCGACCGCGACAAGGTCGAGGCGGTGGCCCGACGGGGGAACGCCGTGCTGGTCCAGGTCCCCCTCTCTCCCGGTGCCCGGGATGGGATCGACGATTACCTCGCCCTGGTGGACGTCTGGGTGAGCGAGCTGGCTGCGGCCTTCCATTCGCGCTGAACCCACACCTCTCTTCCCGTTCTCGGAGCGCCCATGCTCGACCTCATGGTGGCACCCATCGTGGCCGCTCTCGTGATCCTCTCCATCCACGCCTACCTCGGGCTGCACGTCATCGGCCGGGGAGTGATCTTCGTCGATCTGGCCTTCGCTCAGATCGCGGCTCTGGGTACGACCGTCGCACTCCTCATGGGGATCGAGCCGGGCTCGACGCTCTCCCTGATGTTCGCCCTCGGCTTCACGGTCCTGGCCGCGATCCTCTTCTCGCTCACCCGCATGGAGGAATCGGTGGTCCCCCAGGAGGCCGTCATCGGGATCTCGTACGTGGTGGCGTCGGCCGCGGTGATCCTCCTCGCGGGGCTCACGGCCGAAGGAGCCGAGCACGTGAGCGAGACCCTGACGGGGTCGCTCATCTGGATCGACTGGGCGACGATAGCGAAGATGGCGGCCGCGTACGTCGTGATCGGGGCCGTCCACCTGGCACTCCGCCGGTCCTTCCTGGCCGTGACCTTCGTCCCGGAGCGTGCGACGCGGATTCGGCTGTGGGACTTCTTCTTCTACGTCACCTTCGGTGTCGTGATCGCCTTTTCGGTCGAGGTGGCGGGGGTCCTGATGGTCTTCAGCGCCCTCGTGGTGCCGGCTGTGATCGCCTTCCTCTACACGAAGCGCTTCCTGCCGGCCCTGCTCATCGCGTGGTTCAGCGGAACCGTGGCCGTGGTGGGAGGCATCAGCACGTCGTTCTACATGGACCTTCCCACGGGCCCCTTTCTCGTGGTGGCGTTCGGTATCGTCCTCGCTGGTGCCGCGGCGCTGCGCCCACTGATCACCGCGTCCCCCCGGGGACGGATCGTGGTGGCGAGTTTGATGGGAGGAGATGCCGAGGGCGCCCCGGAACCACCGTCATGAAGCAGCCGCGCTCAGGTTCGGGAGGCGGTGCATTCGCTCCGCTGCCCCTCGGCCCGCCATCCGCTTCCGCACCTCCGGCCCGGACCATCCCGTGATCATGCGTCTCCACCATCGCCCCGCGCTCTGGACGATGGCCATCGCCGTGGCCGCCACTGCCATCCCCCTCTCCGCTCAGGACGTCGACTGGTCCGGGGGCATCCGTCCCCGCTTCGAGGCCCGGGCTTTCGACGACGGGCCGACGCCGACGTTCGTGTCCATGCGGACGCGCATCGAACTGCGGGCGGTCGTGAATCCGTATGCCCGCATCTTCGTTCAGGTGCAGGACGCACGGCTGTGGGGAGACGAAACGGGCGTGAAGGACGGCTCGGCGGATCAACTGGATCTCCACCAGGCCTACCTCGATGTGGGACACCGGGGCGAGAGTCCGCTCTTCCTCCGCGCGGGGCGGCAGGAGGCGGAGTGGGCCGAGGCACGGCTCGTCGGTACCCCGACCTTCAGTCAGATCGGCAACGCGTACGACGGAGTCCTGGCGGCGATCCGCCTCGGTGAGCGGGGCATGCTCGATCTGTTCGGCTATCAGCTGCGCGAGGCCGAGGCGCCGATTCACTCCAGCGACCGCGCGTTGTTCGGCGCCTGGGCGGAACTGCCGCTGGGCACCGCCGAGGCATCGGCGGGCGGTGCGAGCGAGGGCCCCACCGGATCGCTCCAGCTCTTCGCGCTCCACGATCGAGACAATCTCGATCGGCGGGCGACACGCCGGACCACCCTCGGCGCCTACCTGCTCGGGGACCTCGGGCCGCTCAGTGCGCGCATCGAGGGGGCGCTTCAGCGCGGCGACCTCCAGGGCTTCGACCTGTCGGCCGACATGCTGAACGGGCGCGTGACCCTGCCCGTGTTCGAACGACGGGGTGACCTGACGATCTGGTACGATCGCTACTCCGGTGATGCCGACGCGTTCGCCACCGACGGCGCGCCCACCGGTGCGTTCGACGACCTCTTCGGCCGCAACCACCGCTTCCTGGGCTTTGCCGATCTCTTCGGTGACGTGCCTGCGGCGACTCGGGGGCGCGGCATCCAGGACGTGGCGCTGCGGCTGGGGTGGGGCGTGCTCGACGGCGGGCGCCTCGGCGCCGATCTGCATCGCTTTCTCGTCACCGACGACGCCGGCCTCGCCGGTGGCACGCTCGCCGACGAGCTCGATCTATTCCTGCGGCTCCCGACGACCTGGACCGGCTTCGATCTGCTCGCCGGGGTGAGCGCCGTGTGGGCCGGCGATGCCGGCCGCGCCCTCGGTGCGGTCCCCTCCGACCAGTTCTACGGCTACCTGCAGTTGGACGCGGTGTTCTAGGTCGCTGGACCCGGGCGCCCGCCCCGCTTCATGGGCGGGAAAGCTGCTATATTTCGACGTGCCCTCCCGTCGCTGTCGCGAGCCGAACCGTGCCCGCGATGCAACCTTGGAGGGCAACATGACCACACTCCGGTTCTCGGGGCGTGTGTGGGCCCTCGCGGCCCTTGCGGCTCTCGCCGTATCCGCCTGCGATGCGCCCACGACACCTGTCTCCGACGAGGACGTCCTGCAGGAGGCGATCCCGGCTCCCGTCGTCGCGGCCCGCACCGGCGGGCCCGAAGGTGAGGCCTTCTTCCGGGTCTACACCCAGAACGTCTTCCTCGGTGGAGACACCGGACCGCTCTTCACCATCGACTTCTCCCAGCTGCCGGCAAACATCGGTGAAATCGTTGCCGCCGTGGGCACCTTCTGGGGCGCCGTCCAGGCGAACGACGTAGCCGCCCGCGCCGCCGCCGTCGTCGACGAGATCGAGGCGCTCGATCCCCACGTGGTCGGGCTGCAGGAGGTGGCCAGCTACGCGGTCGTCGACCTCACGACCAGCCCGCCCAGCATTCTGGACGGGCGCGACTACCTCGCTGTGCTCCTCGGGCAGATCGCCGCCCGCGGCCTCGACTACCGACTCGTGGGGCCGCAGATCAACACGAATTCCCAGCTGCCGATCGCCCTCGGTCCGTCCGGTGTCACGCAGGTGCTGGCCTTCACGTCGGGTGAGGCGGTGCTCGTTCGTGGAGATCTTCCCCTCGTGGACGTCGAGCTGGGGAGTTACGCCGACCTGGTCGACCTCGGTCCGGTGCAGATCGGCCGGGGCTACAGCCGCGTCGAGACCGTGTTCAACGACACGCCCTACCACGTGATCACGACGCATCTGGAGACCCAGGGCATCCGGCCCGTCCACGACGCCCAGGCGCTGGAGTTGTTCGCGCGCTTCGGCGACCTGCCCGGTGTGACGGTCGTGATGGGCGACCTGAATTCCGACGCCGAGGGCGTCGAGGGCGACCCGTCCTGGACGCCCACCTACGGCTTCCTCACGGCGAACGGCTTCGTGGATCTGTGGGAGGAGAAGACCGGGCGTGACGAGATCGGCTATACCTGCTGCTGGGAGCCCGACCTCATGACGGGTGCGCTGGACGAGCGCATCGACTTCGTCCTGGTGAAGCCCCCGAGCGGGGTTCGCTCGAACGGCAACGGCGCACTGCCCGGTGCGGTCCACATGGACATCATCGGCGAGGAGATGGGCGACGTCGTCTATCCGCCAGGTGTCTATCCGGCCGACCACGCGGGATTGTTCGCGGGGTTCAACGTTCCTCGAGGATTGCTGACCCGACGCGGAGGGCGGTAGCGCACGAAGGGGGGGCGCTGCACCGCCGCGCCTCCCCTCACGCCTCGATCATTCCCGGGTGCCAGGCGCGATCGATCTGCTGCGCCACCTCGGCCTCCGCCCGGATCGCTTCGCGGTGGCGGGTCAGGAAGTGGTGGATGGTCTCGATGCGGATCTTGATGCTTCCGGACGGCTTGTTCTCGTCGAGGTCGCGGAAGGCGAAGAACGGCGTGCCGGACGCTTCGACGATCCCCTCGATCACGGCGAAGATGGCCGCGTCGTGGCCGCACCTGAAGTTGTTCAGTTCGACAGCGACGAGATTCGGATGCCGGGCTGCGAACTTGGCCGCCCACAGCTTCCAGTTGGAGTTCTCGCTGTAGGTGTGCTTCCAGACGTCGTCGATGTCGAGGTAGTCGCGAATCGTGCCCGCGCCCAACTCGTCCCCGAAGAGCGGCTCCAGGGTCTCGGCGTCCAGGGGCAGGCTCGCCGGGATGAAGATCGGATACCCGAGCTTCTGCAGCTCCTCGAGGATCTGATGGTTGATGCCCCGGTCGGCGTGATAGGGCCGGCCCAGCAGCACGATCCCGATCCGCCCTTCCCGCTCCAGCCGGCTCAGCTCGGCCCGGGCCACATCGCGCAGATGCTCGGCCACGGTGTCCAGGGCCTCCATGCCCGCAGCCATGGCGCGCTGATTCTCGCCCACGGACAGGCCCAGTACGTCTTCGAATGCGTGGTACATCTGCCGTTCGAAGAGATCGGGCTGGCTCATGTTCAGGAAGGGGTTCATGAAGCGAATACCCTTCCGCTCGAACAGGTCGGTCTCCTTGGTGAAGGCGGCGCGGACCGCCTCGGGTGTGGCCGTGATGGTGGGACAGATGCGATGGCCGATCGCCGAGGGCATCTCCGAGGGCACGCAATCGATCATGGGGAAGAAGATGATGTCGAGAGGCCGCCGCCCGTGCTTCCGGTACATGAGGTTGTGCACGTGGGGGATGGCCAGCTTGCTCGGGAAGCACGGATCGATGGCGCCGCGCTTCGCCCCCTCCTTGTACAGGCGCGGTGAGGTCACGTCGGAGTAGACGATGTTCTGGGACGGGATGCCCAGGCTCTCGAAGTAGCTCCGGAAGAAGGGCGCCGCCGTGTACATGGCGAGCACTCGGGGGATCCCGACACGGAGTTCAGCGCGGGCGGCCGCGTTCCGCGCGCGCCGTCGGCGGGATCGCGTCCACGCCCACGGGTCGGGTGGATCCGCGACGACGGGTGGACTGAAGCGTCCGAACGCCTCGCGCGCGGCGAGACCCAGAAGGTTGGGCGTGCCCTTCACCGCGGCGTCCACCCGGGCCTTGATGGCCCGCATGTCGTCCACGTCTTCGACCAGCCCCTTCTCGCAGGAGTTGCCCACGATCAGGCGCCGAGCACCCGGGGCGAGCGGGACCTTCGACGCACCGCGCTCGGCCGCCACCTCGGCTCCGGGCTCCACGCCCTCGGCCCGGGAACCGTTCCCGATCTGGACGTCGATGAAGGTCCGCAGGCACTCGTTCTTGCAGAAGTGGCAGCGGGTTCGTTCATCGGTCGTCGACGTGAAGGTCACGGCGGCGGCGGCGTCCAGACCGATGAACCCGCTGGGCGCACCGTGCTCGCGCACCCGTGCGGCCTCGAGGGCCGCGCCGATCGCCCCGCTCTCTCCGCAGTGCCGGTGCACCACGATCTCGGGTTCCGCACCCTTGCCGACGAAGCGCTCGCGGATGAAGTCCACCTGGGACTTCACGGCGGCCAGATTGCGCTGCGTGCCGCCCTGCAACACGAAGCGTCGGCCGAGTCGCGCCATGTTCGGGACCTGGGCCACGTACAGCCAGATGTTCTTGGGCAGCACCGCGGCCAGCCCCGCCATGATCTGCGACGGGGTCCACCCCTGCCGCTGGAAGCCGACGATGTCGGACTGCATGAACACGGCGCACCCGTATCCGAACTGCGGCATGGTCTCGGCCTCGAAGGCCACGTCGGCGTACTCCTCGACGGGCACGCCGAGGTGCTGGGCGGTGCTCTGCAGGAAGTAGCCGTTCCCGGCCGAGCACTGGGTGTTGAGCTTGAAGTCCTTCACCTGGCCGTCGCGCAGGAGCATGATCTTGATGTCCTGCCCGCCCACGTCGCAGATCACGTCGACGTCGTCGTAGAGCTGCAGCGCGGAGGCGGTGTGGGCGACGGTCTCGACGATGGCGACGTCGGCGCCGAACACGTCCTTGAGGATGTCCTTGGCGTAGCCGGTGACGCCCATACCGTCGATGCGCAGCTCGGCGCCCTGTCCCTCGACGGCCTCGCGGAGCTGTGCGAGAATGTCCTGCGTGTCGCGGATGGGGTTGCCCTTCGAGAGCTGGTAGGCCTTCACGAGCACCTCGTGATTCTCGTCGAGCAGCACGCCTTTCGTGGAGGTCGACCCGCCGTCCAGCCCCAGCGTGGCGTGCACGACCTGCCCGGGCCGGAAGGTGGCGGGCTGGAAGGGCACGGGTGTGTAGGCCTCCTTGAAGGCCGCCAACTCTTCGGACGACTCGGCCAGCCCCGGCAGCACCGTGGCCCAGGACTCGCCGCCGGTCCGCTCCACCTCGGCTTCGAGGGCGTCGAGACCCGGGTAGGCCGCGGTCCCGGGCTCCTCGGCTTTGCCGAATTCCGCGGCGCCGATCGCCGCATAGAACTGGGCGTTGTCGGGCACGTAGATGAGCGAGGCCGGATCCACGTCCTCGGGCAGCTCGACCTCCCGCTCCTCCCAGATCGAGGGGATGTTGGCCTTCCACGCCTCGACCATGCCGCGGATGAAGGTGTTGGGCCCGCCGAGCAGGAGCACGTGCGGATAGAGCGTGTGTCCACGGGTGAGCACGGAGAGGTTCTGGCCCACGATGGCGTCGAACAGCGAGGCCATCAGCTGATCCCGCGGCACGCCCACGAGCTGCAGGCTGTTGATGTCGGTCTCGGCGAAAACGCCGCACTTCCCGGCCACGTGGTGCAGGCGCAGGCCGTCGTAGCCCTGTTCGGCCAGCTCTTCGGGCGGGATGCCCAGCTTCGCACTGATCTTGTCGAGCACGGCCCCGGTACCGCCGGCGCACTTGTCGTTCATGGTGGGGATCTTCTTCTTCCCCACGCCGGACGGATCGTCCTTGAAGAGAATGATCTTGGCGTCCTGCCCACCCAGCTCGACCACCGACTGCACCTCGGGGTGCAGACGCTCCACCGCCAGCGCCACGGCGTTCACTTCCTGCACGAACTTGGCGCCCATCACCCGTTCCAGCGGGCCGGCGCCGCTGCCGGTGACGAAGACCCGGGTCCCCGGATCCCGCACCTCGGCGACGTGGGCTTCGAGGTCGCGCAGCATCTCGAGCAGCTTCGCCAGCTGCTTGCCTTCGTGCCGCTGGTAGTCGGCCCAGAGCATCTCGTCGCTCGCCGGGTCGATGACGACCACCTTGTCGGTCGTCGACCCGACATCGATGCCGATGATCAGCCGGGAGTCAGACACGGTGTGCCTCCCGGGTCACGGGCACCGCGGGCGTGCGGGCTCCCATGAGGCCGGAGATGTGGAGCGCGAGGTTCGCGGCCCGACCCACCACGCCGGGGGCATGGGGCACGCGGTAGCTCGGGCGCTTCACCTGCGGGTGGTCGTCGGCCCAGTCCTTGATCTCGTCCAGGGTCCACGGTGAGGCCGCGACGATGTCGTCCATCTCCTTCCGCGCCTTGGCCCGCGCCGAACCCAGCGCCATCTGCACCCGCGAGTGGGCGATGACCTCACCGTCTCCCGAGGTCTCGATCGGGAGGAAGATCATGCCGGGGTGATCCTCCACCACCCGCACCTGGACGCCATCGGACTGCGTGCTGGGCATGCAGGTGAAGGGCTTCAGGCTCAGCACCATGTGACAGAGATGGTGCGTGTGGTAGTAGATGTTCTCGGCGATCTCGAGGTGTCCCTCGCCGGAGGTGGTGCGCCAGTTCCAGTACGGGCGGGCCAGGAGCTCCAGTTCGGACTGATCCAGCATCTCGTGGAGTGTGCCGCCGAGCGCCTCGATCAGGCGCCGATTCTCGCGGTGCAGCAGCCGATCCGCGAGTCCCAGGAGCCCCATCTTCCGGTAGTAGCGCAGGTAGTGGGCGAGGCGGCCCTCGTCCTGCCGCAGTCCCCTGCGGTCGCGGGTCTTCTCGCGATGCATGAAGAGCATGTACGAGAGGCGCGTGAAGAGCGACCGATCGACGTAGACCTCGGCGCCTTCCTGCTCGAGGAAGCGATGGATGTGGAAGTTGCCGGGGCCCTCGGTGGTCTGCGCCCAGAACTCTCCCATCACCTTGACGACGGGTCTGACCCGGAACGGGTCGAACTCCAGCTGGTCGTAGGCGTCGCGGGCTTCGCGCATGGCGCCGGTGAACTGATCCGAGCGGGTGAGGTGCAGGATCTTCGCGATGTAGCGAACCGCGCCCTCCAGCCGGGTTCCCACCGCGAGCCGAGTCCAGTGGTCTTCCAGTTCGAACCGGTCCCGGTTTCGCAACAGCTCGTACAGGTGTGCGACCACCCGGGACGTCACCTCGTCGACCGATCCGGAGACGACCTCGTAGGGGCGCAG
>JAHHMJ010000093.1 GCA_018678395.1 Gemmatimonadota bacterium
CCGAGGAACCACGCCCCGTGGAGCGAGGCGACCCGCAATGCGTCGAGCTCCGTCATGCCGGCCGCGGCCATCCACACTTCCCACTGGGCCGCGATTCCGTGGTGCTCCCCGTGCGAGCCGATGGCTCCGTAGCCCCCCTCTGCAATGATGTCGGCCAGACCCTGGGCCACGAGAGGGAAGGAGTAGTCGGTGTCGGGGCGCAGCATTCGCCGTCGAAGATGACCCGCGTTCTGCCGCCAGGGCATCCAACGGCGCTGCTTCTCGTCCTGCCACACGTCCGACTCGCCGAACCAGTAGTCGATGTTGGCCGGCCCGGGTCCCGCGACCACGAAGGTCGGCGAATAGACGATGCCGGCGCGGCCGAAGAACCGCGCGACATCGGCGAAGATGGGCACGTACGACAGCGGATGCTCCCACGCCGTCTGCCCGTCGACGATCATGCCCATGTTGAAGAAGAGATCGCCGCCCTCGGAGGTGACCATCAGGCCCTCCTCGCGGGCGATGTCCGAAACCCACTGTCGCTGTTCTCGCCGCGGCTGCTGGTACTGCTTGATCGAGGTTGCACCCCAGGACTTGAGCCGCCGGATCGCGTACCGGGTTTCTTCGTAGCCGCTCAAGTCGTTCTGACGCGCCCCGTCCCCGCGATACAGCGGGTCGCCGGTACTGTACGTGCGCGGCCCGACCATCCGACCCGCCTCGATCAGCTCGGCGGTCGGGAAGATGTTCTGCGACCACATGCTGTTGTCGAGGCTCGTCGTGACTCCGTAGGCCAGATAGATGGCCGCCTCGTAATCGCGGAGCGGACGATAGCCCCTGTGCTCGCGATAGTGGTGGGAATGCATGTCGACGAACCCGGGCACGATGGTCGAGCCCGCGGCGTCGAAAACCCGGTCGACCCCCTCGACGTCGCAGGTGCCGACGCAGGTGATGCGCGCCCCGTCGACGACGACGCTACCCGACTCGATCACCTCGTCCCCCTCGAGCGTGACGATGCGGGCGCCCGTGAACGCGACCGACCCGTCGGGCAGATAGCGGTCGACGCTGAGGCTCAGGCCCACCGTATCGCCACGTTCGGTCGCGACGTCGTACGTCATGTAGTCCGTGGCCGAGCCGAACTCGAGCGTGGTCGCATCGCGCCAGCGCGGGAAGAGCCCGCCCTCGAGACTCAGCCGTCGAACGGGCAGTTCGCCATCACGCTTCTCCAGGGAGAGGGCCTCGCCTCCGGTGCCGGCCCAGGGCAGGGGCGAGACGTACACGTTGTCGCCCTCCTGGAAGGCCACCCAGCGGCCGTCGGGTGAGGGCGTGATCTCGTCGGCTGCGGGCAGCAGCACGTGCTCGCGCCGATCGAGACCGTCGGGACGCACAGAGGTGAGCACGACCCCGCCCTCCCGAATGCCGCCGGACCGCATGGCGGGAAAGAAGATGCGCCCTTCGGGTCCCCACGAGGGCGCGAGGATGCCGCGGCGGGCCACAGACGAGACGTTCTGGCCGGCCGGCAGGCTCACGCGGGCGACCCGTGTCGCCGCTCCGCCCGACGCCGGGACGGTGGCGATGTCCCACCAGGGATTGTGCGTCATCGTACGTCCGCGGCGGGTGGCGCCGGAGCCCACGGCCACCGCGAGGGTCGCGCCGTCCGGCGACCACGCGGGATGCACGTACTCACCGGGCGCCTCGGTGAGGCGCACGGCGGTCCCTCCGGCGGCGGGCGCCTTCCAGAGGTGACCCCCTTCGACGTCGTCCCAGGTCGTGAAGGCGATCCAGGCGCCGTCGGGAGACCAGGCCGGCGCGAACTCCTGCACGTCGCCCAGGGCGTCGTCCGTCAAGCGCCGGGCCGGGCCGCCCTCGCGGTCCTGGAGCCAGACCCGCCCGATGGCCTGGAAGGCGACGGTGCCCCCGTCGGGTGACGCCGTGTGCCATCGCAGGAAGCGGGCGGCGAGCGGACCGTCTTCGATACGAAAGGCGCGGTATGCCAGGCCGGACAGCGTTCGCTGCACCCGGGCGGAGAAAGGCAGCGTCGTGATGTCGCCGCTCGCCACGGCCACCCGACGCACCTTGCCACCCTCCCACAGGACCACGGCCTCGCCATCCGCCGTCCATGCGTACCCGGGCAGGGTGCGCAGGCTCTTCGAACCGCTCTCGATCGCGACGGCGATCGGGTCCATCAGGAGGCGTTCGGCGCCCGTCTCCAGATCGCGCAGCCAGAGTGCCGTGCGCGGGCCGTAGGTGTGCCCCTTCCAGCTCACGGTTCCGTCGGGAATGTGGCGAGCGAACGCGAGCCAGCGCCCATCCGGAGAGATCTCCGGGGCGAAGCCGCCCCCCGAGGACGCGCGCGAGGCGGCCGGCCCATCGGCGTTCCCGGCGGTGATGTCGACCACGACCCCGGTCTCGCGGTCGAGACGGCGCACGACGTAGTGGCCGGCGAGTGCGTCGGCCGGCCCGGTACGGGTCTGAAAGTAGACGTGCCGTCCATCGGGAGAGACGGAGGGCCAGGTCCCGTCCTCGACGAGTTGCACCCCGGAGCCCCCGTCACGGTGCACCATCCAGATCCCGCCCCGGCCCTCGCCGTCTCCGGCTCCGACGTAGCGTCGGGCCATCAACAGGTAGTCGCCGTCGGGAGTCCAGGTCGGCAGTCCGACCCGCACGTCGCGCGACTCGAACACGGCTCGCGGCTCCGATCCGTCGGCGTTCATCGCCCAGAGGTTGTCCTGCCCACCCCGATCCGACACGAAGGCGATGGTCGCGCCGTCAGGAGAGATGCGCGGGTGATAGTTCATGGCGGCGCCCGCGTCCTGCGTGAGGGCGACCGCCTCCGTCGCACCGTCGGTGGGTGCGCGCCAGATCTGTCCGAGCAGGTCGAAGACCATCCAGGACCCGTCGGGAGACACGTCGACCGACAGCCAGGTGCCCTCGTCGGTCGTGAAGTCGATCGATCGGGTCTCGCCTCGGGTTCGGGTGACGTCCCAGGTCGCCTCCTGACCCGAGAGGGGGACGACGACGAGGGCGAGCATCGTGCCCGCCCACCGGAAACTCCGCACACTCGACCGCATCACATCGCTCCTGGACCGGGTTATGGAGACATCATTGGTCGGCGTGCGCAATCGGAGCAACCGGCCGGGGGAAGGCGGGTATCAGGGAGTGCCGTACGATTCCATGGGCGCGCCGGGTCCGACGTGCCGAGGAGAGACCGATGAGGGTAGCCGCAGTCGTCGCGCTGGTCGCCGCGGCCCTGCTTCGCCCCACCCCGATCGCCGGGCAGACCGTGCTGGGGCGTGTGCTCGAGGAGGGCTCGGGGATTCCCGTGGCCGGTGCGCTCGTGCGGTGGGTCGGTGAAGACGGGGGTCGCGGTCCCGGCTCGCTCACGTCCTCGGAAGGGCGCTATCGCCTCGAGCTTCGCACGGCGGTGACCGGCGCCATCGAGATCGATCGCATCGGGTACGCGACGACCCGCATCGCTCCGGTGACGGTTCCGGCAGAGGGTGTCGTCCAGCGAGATATCGTGCTCGAGGCTCGCGCGCTGGTGCTCGAAGGCCTGGAGATCGAGGGCGAGGGCCGTCGCTGTGACCTGCGCGAGGCGGATGGGGGTCGGACTCAGGTGGTTTGGAGTCAGGTGCGTACGGCGCTCGAGGCAGCAACCTGGACGCGGCGCGAGGGTGGCCTGCTCTTCCGTCTGCGCAACTGGGTGCGCACCTATGAGCCGGGATCCGAGACTCCGGACGATGAGCAGCGCCGCGTCGTCCGGAGCCGGGGGGGCAACTCCGTTCAGGCGCTGTCGATCGAGCAGCTGGAGGCCGACGGTTGGGTGCGGCGGACGGACGACGGTGGCGCCGTGTACTCGGGCCCGGATGCCGAGACGCTGCTCTCGGACTGGTTCCTGGAGAACCACTGCTTCGCCCTCGCCGCCGGTGGGGAGGCCCCGGGCGACCCGCCGGAGGGCGCCCGTGGGGCTGGCTGGCTCGGCCTGTCGTTCGATCCGGTGCCCGGCAGCGGGCGGCCAGGCCTCGCCGGAACCGTGCGCGTGGACCGGGAGTCCGCACGGCTGCTCGGATTGGACTTTCGGTACGTGGATCTCCCGCCAGAGCTGCGCGCGGGCGACGCCGGCGGGTCCGTCGAGTACGCGACCCTGCCGGACGGGCGTTGGGTAGTGCGTGAGTGGTCGATCCGCGCGCCGGTCATCGGGCGCTACGTCGAGGATACCGCGTTCGGCGATCGCGATCGCTTCCGGCTGACGTCGACCCGGGAGACCGGCGCGACCGTTCTCTGGGTGGAGGGCCCGGATTTCACGTGGTCGGCCTCCCCCTCCGAGGCCGCCGTGAGGGGGGTGGTCTTCGACCGGGCGACGGGATCGCCGCTCTCCGGTGCGTGGGTGCGACTCGCCGGGCAGGGCTGGCGGACGCGCACCGACGCCGAGGGCCGCTTCCTCCTGGAGGGCCTCCCGGAGGGGCGCTTCCGGCTGGCGGTGGACGCAGCGCGATTGGACAGCCTCGGCGTGGACGTCGGGCTCGATGTGGACATCGTCGCAGGGGAGGCGGTCGAGGTCCGACTCGAGGTCCCGACTCCCAGCGTCGCGGCTCGTGCCCCGCCCGAGGAAGAGGTTCGGGCGGCTCGGAGGCCGGACAGTCTGCCGGAGGTGGTGCCGATCGAGGGGGTCCGGGTCGAGGTCGAGGGCCGGGACCCGACGTTGCTCGACGTCGGCTTCTACGAGCGTGAGTCCGGGGGTGTCGGGATTACGCTCGACCTCGATGAGCTGCGGCTGGAGTCGGTCTCGCGGCTGTCCGAGTCGCTCGAACGCGTTCCCCAGATCCAGCGTGTGGATGTGTCGTCGGGGACCCTGGACACGACCCGACGGTACCTCCAGTTCCGTTCGGCGGCCCGCTCGGGGTTCCGCAATCAATCGTGCGTCCCGGCGCTCATCGTCGACGGTGTGTCGCTCAGGCAGGGTGGCCCCATGTCACAGGGGAGCGGGATGGTGTCGCTCGACGAACTCGTGGACCACGACGACGTGCTCGCGGTCGAGCTCTACGATTCGCCCGCCAGCATGCCCATCGAATTCACGGGCCCCGGTACCCTGTGCGGGGCGATCGTCGTCTGGACCCGGCGCGGCTCCGGGCGACCGCTGTAGGCTCTGCCCGGTGGCGACGTACATATGCTCACGAACCACTTGTGATTCCATAACGACATGATGCTTTTGCGGTACTCCTTCGTCGTCCCACTGCTCGGCGTTCTCGCCGCGTTCATCGCTCCGACCGTGCCGGTAGCCGCTCAGATCGGAAGCGACATCCCCGGTGTCGTGACCGATGCGGCCAGTGGCGAGCCGATCGTCGACGCGATCCTCCGCATCCGGGGCACGGATGTGTCCGCGGCTTCGGACGAACAGGGCAACTTCCTCCTGCGCGCGGTTCCGGCCGGTACGTGGACCCTGGAGGTCACCCATCTGCGCTATGGCACCCAGACCCACGAGATCGCGGTGGTGGCGGGACTGGAGACCCGCATCGAGGTCCGCCTGGCCGAAGATGCGATCGAGCTGGAACCGCTCGTCGTCGAGGCGGAGAGTGCGACCGAGCGGGAGCGGCGGAGCACCGGAGCGAGCTTCTGGGAGGTCTCCCGCGAGGAGGTCGAGGCCGCCATCGGAACGAGCCGCAACATGGGCGATCTCGTCCAGCGGACGATCCCGGGTCTGCGCCTGCGGCAACAGAACAACTTCTCACGCGGCGAGATCTGCCTGGAGTTCCGTGCGGCGGCGTCCATCTCGATCGTCAACAACCGCGCGTGCAACCACCCCAGGGTACTCATCGACGGCGTACCCGTGGCGGACCCCGGGTCTCTCTACGCTTCGGTTCCGCTGGGCGACATCGAGCGGATCCAGATGATCCCGCCCGGTGAAGCGAGCACGCGGTACGGCTCGGGGTCGCTGTATGGCGTGCTGCTGATCGAGACGCGCCGCCCGGGTCTCACGCCCGTCGACTACGGTCGCACCGGCACCGAGCCGGTGGCGACCTTCGACTGGACTCAAGATCCGGAGGGACACTCATCCGCGAAAACGTTCCTGTTCTCGGCCCTGGGGAACGCGCTCGGTCTGGGCCTCGGTATTGCGCTGGCCCGGGAGTGTTTCGCCTTCGACGGCCCGGAGATCACCGGGACCTGTGGCGCGACGGGGACGACGCTCGGGGGTGGTGCGGCGGTCGTCCTGCCGGCTGTCGGTGCGGCTATGGCGGCACGCTTCGCGGGCTCGACCGACCTGTCCCAGGGCAACCTCGTGCCGTCGCTGGTCGGAGCTGGGCTGATGATCTTCCCGGGCTACGCGCTGGCCCTCTCGGAGGCGGCCAGCCAGTCGACGACGGTCAGTACGATCGGTACCGTCTTCCTGACGGCGGGAGTCCCGCTGGCGGTGACGCTGGCCGACAAGCTGTACCGAAAGCTCCGCTGAGGCTGTGCGCCAGCGCCTTCACCGAGCGGGTCTCGCTGGGGGCGGGACGTCAGAGCGTAGGCGAGAAGAAGCTGAAGACGTAGCGCAGGGCTCCGCCTTCGGACATGATCGCCTCACGGTCGTAGGGCTCCTGACCGGAGTCCATCTCGACACGCAGCCGCACGGTCGCTTCGGTGTCCGAGGGGTTGGACAAATCGACCACGACCTTGCCCAGGTCGGACAGGATGACCGTATTCTGGTAGGGAAGGGTGGTGATCGTCAGCGTGTCGGCGCTGTTGAGCGACTGGCCACGCACACCGGACACGGGGTCGAAGAACTCGTCGAAGTCGGTCGACACGACCAACTGGAGCGGCACGGTCGTCGAACCCGTCACCGTGACGTCCGCACGCGTCGGCTTGAGGTCCGGGTCCGTCGCCGTATCACATGCCGCGAGCGCAATCATCGCCCCGACTGCCACCATCCCACGAAGCCATCCGTAATGCACGATCATCCTCCAGTGAACCCGACTTCTCTACGTGGAACCTGCTACCCGTCCCGCCGACGGGGGTTCAGCCGATATACGCCGCAATTGGCCGGCGCTTTCCTGATGGTCGCTGCCCTCGGCGGTTGCGGCGACGGCGGGTCGGACCCTCTGGGCGATGTGGATCGAACCGACGACCCGAACGTCCTGCACGGCGAGCTCGGCGAGCCCGTGCCTGGATTGTCCGCCGAGGAGCGGGCGGCGTTCGACGCGGGGGCGCGGCTCTTCGAGAAGCAGTTCACGCCCGAAGAGGGACTCGGGCCACGCTTCAACGAGAACAGCTGCGACGCGTGCCACACGTTCCCGGTGGATGGGGGCTCGGGTGAGACGAACGTGAGCCGGGTTTCGAATACGACCGAGGCTGGACGCTGCGACATCCTCGAGGCGCAGAGCGGGCCGAATCTGAGAATCCAGGTCACACCGCTGCTCGCGGCGGCGGGTGGTGAGCCCGTGCGCGATTTCTCGATCGGCAGTCACACGGGCGTGTTCACGATCCCGTTCGTGTTCGGTCTGGGGCTCGTCGACGCGATTCCGCTGGCGACCTTGCAGGCCCTCGAGGATCCGGACGATCGAGACGGCGACGGCGTCTCCGGCCGATTGGGACGAGACGGGCAGGGCCGGCCTTCGCGCTTCGGTCGCAAGGGCGACGTGGCGAGCCTCGCCGACTTCATCGACAGCGCCTTCCGCCTGGAGATGGGCATCACGACGCCTTCGACTCCGGACGAGCGCTTCGCGGGCGAGGCGCCGGGGGTGCCGGAAGGCGTGGATCCCGCCGCCGACCCCGAGATCGACGCGGAG
>JAHHMJ010000077.1 GCA_018678395.1 Gemmatimonadota bacterium
ACTTCTACTCGCGGGTGTTGAAGGTCCGGAAGCCCGACGATCCCGAATTCGACCTCGAACGCTGGCTTCCGGCCGCGGAACGGGGTGGCCTGCTGCACGACGTCTTCCAGGACGCCGTCGACGCGGCCGTGGCCGACGCGCTGCGGTTCGACTCGTCCGCCTTCCAGGACCGGGCTCTCGAACTGCTCGAGGACCGGGCGCGGCGAGCGCGCATCGACCTGCCCCCTCCGAGCGAGGCCGTCTTCCGCGCCGAGATGGCGTCTCTCCGGGCGGACGTCCGCTCCTTCTGCACCCAGTTGGCGACCGAGGGGCTCACTCCCGAGGCGGTCATCGCCACCGAGATGGTGTTGGGCGGGGCCACACCGGTGGCCGTGGAACTCCCGGGCGGCGGGGCCATCCGGCTCGCCGGGCGCGCGGATCGCGTGGACCGGACCGCCGACGGGACCCGCGTCGTCGACTACAAGACCGGAAGCACCTGGGGGCACGGCGCGAAGGAGGGCACGTACAACGGGGGCCGCCGCCTCCAGCACGTCCTCTACGCGAGAGCGCTGGAAGCGCAGCGCCCCGACCTCGAGCCCGTCGCCGGCGTCGAGTACCACTTCCCGACCGTCCGCGGCGAGAATGCGGTCCATGCCTACGACGCGGCCCGCCTCGCCGACGGACTCGAACTCGTGCGGGAGTTGGCCGACCTCGCCGCCGCCGGGCGCTTCCCCGCGACCGACGACCCCTCGGACTGCCGCTTCTGCGACTACGCGGCGGTGTGTCGATTCGGGCGAGCGCGGGGGGAGAAGGGTGAAGAGAGCGCTCCGCGGGTCGAGTGGACGCGGGGCCGCATGGCCGACGGCGCCGAACCGGTCCAGCCGCTTCGGCGCGTGCGCACGCACGGAGCCGACCGATGACCGCCGGGGCCGCCGGGCGTCTGGACGACGCCCCGGCGCGCGAGCGCATCCGCACGGATCTCGACTCCAACCTCCTCGTCGAAGCCGGCGCCGGTTCGGGAAAGACGACGGCGCTGGTCGACCGCATGCTGCAGCTCGTCGTGGTGAAGGGGGCGCAGATCGACCAGATCGCCGCGGTCACCTTCACCCGCAAGGCGGCCGGCGAACTTCGGCAGCGCTTTCAGGAGCGCCTCGAGGCAGCGCTCGCGGCGCCGGCCACCCCCGACGAAGCGCGCGCTCGGCTCTCGGCGGCGCTGCGGGGCATCGACAGCTCGTTCATGGGCACGATCCACGCGTTCTGCGCCAAGCTGCTGCGCGAGCGTCCCCTGGACGCGCGGCTGGATCCAGCCTTCCGCGAGCTGACGGCTCCCGAAGAACGGACGCTGGCCCGTCGCTTCTGGGACCAGCACCTCGAGCGCCTGGTCACGGAGGGGCAGGACGGGGGCGTGCTCGCGCGACTGGATGCGGTGGGCCTGCAGCCGAGTCGCCTCTTCGACCACTTCCGAGCCATGAACGAGGCCTCGGACATCGACTTCCCGGTGCCCGAGGCGCCCCTGCCCGATCCGATGGCGCTGGCCCGGGTGCGGAAGGAGATGGAGGCGATCGTCGACGAGGCGCTGCCCGGCATCCCACGGGTGCGGCCGGAGCGGGATTGGGACTCGACCCAGAAGCGGATTCTTCGCATCGCATACCGGCGTGCGGCCCTCGATTTCGATCGAACCGTCGATCTCATGGAGGCCATCCAGGAGTTGTGCTCCAGCGCGACCGCAAAGGCCACCTACAAGCGCTGGGACTACGACTCCGGTCGGGTCAAGGAGATCCAGGCGCGCATCGACGCGCTGATCGAGGTCACCCCGGAGCGCCCCGATCCGCCGGCACGGAAGCTGGTTTCGGCCTGGCAGGCCCACCGGTACGGACCGGTCATGGAACTGGTGCGCGGCGCCGCGCAGGCCTTCGCCCACCATCGGCGCAGGACCGGGCAGCTCACCTTCCACGATCTGCTCGTCCTCGCTCGGGACCTCCTGAGCGGCTCGCCGAGCGCGCGCCGGTCGTTGGGGGAGCGCTGGCGCTACCTGCTGGTCGACGAGTTCCAGGACACCGATCCCCTGCAGGCCGAGTTGCTCTTTCTCCTGGCCTCGGAGCCGGACGACGACGGGGGCGCCGAGCGCGCCTGGGCGCAGCTGACCCCTCGACCGGGCGCGCTCTTCGTCGTCGGCGACCCCAAGCAGAGCATCTACCGCTTTCGGCGTGCGGATATCGCGCTGTACGGGCGGGTGCGTGAGCGGTTCGCCGAATTCGGAGCCGTCGTGGCTCTGACCACGAACTTCCGTTCGACGCCGCCCATCGAGGCGATCGTCGACGGGGTCTTCGCGCCCGACGCGACGACCGCTCCGGGGCTCTTCCCCGGGGAGGCCACCGACGTGCAGGCGGGCTACGCTCCCCTCGATACGCGGCCGGTCGGCCCCGGGAAGCCGGAGGGAGGCGTGTACCGCTACACCCTACCGGACGGCGTGGGCCGACGGGACGAACTCGTCGATGTCGATGCGCAGTCCCTCGCCACGTGGATCGCCGGCCGACTCGCACAGGGGCGGCAGCCCGAGGACTTCCTCGTGCTCACCCGCACCCGGCGCGGGCTGGACCGGTACGCCCGCGCCCTGGAGGCGCACGCGATCCCCGTGGCCGTCTCCGGTTCGGGGGTGGGCATCGAGACCGAGTTGAGCGAGTTGCGCCTGCTGATGACCGCGCTCACCGACCCCGGGGATCCCGTCGGAGTGCTCGCCGCGCTGGAAGGACTCTTCTTCGGCGTGGACCTCGACCAACTCCTGCAGCACCGCGAGGCGGGCGGGACCCTGGACTTCCGGCGCCCCAACCAACCGCCCGGTCCGGTCACCGATGCACTCGCCCTTCTGCAGGAGTGGTGGCAGCTCGCGCGGCAGCGGCCGGCCGACGAGGTCGTGGAGCGGATCGTGGCCTCGGTGGGCCTCCTGCCGTGGGCCGCCGGTGGAGAACTCGGCGAGCTGCGAGCCGGTGCGCTGGCGTTCACGCTGGACCTGGTCCGTACCGCGGCCGTCGCCGACGACGCCTCGTTGTCGGGTGCGCTGGAGGCTCTGGCTCTCGTGCTCGACGACGACGACACCGACGTCGAGGCGCCGCTCGAGCCCGGCCGGGAAAGCGCCGTTCGCGTCATGAACCTGCACAAGGCGAAGGGGCTCGAGGCGCCGATCGTCGTCCTGGCCTGCCCCACGGGCAAGGTGCCCCTGGGACGCACGGTCGTCGTGGAACGAGACGCGTCGGGCCAGTCGGCCGGCTACTGCGCGGTCACCGAACAACGCAGCAGATGGTCGTGGGTGACCCTGGCCGCAGCCCCGGGCTGGGATGCGCGCAGCGAGCGGGAGGACGCGTTCGAGCGCGCCGAACAGGACCGCCTGCTCTACGTCGCGGTGACCCGTGCCGAAGAGGAGCTCGTCGTGGGCATGAAGGCGCCCGGCGGCAGGGAGCGTGGGCCCTGGGCCCCTCTCGAGCCGTGGCTGCTGCAGGAGGCGACCGAGCTGGAGTGGCGGGCGGAGCCCCCTCCCCCCCGCCGCGAGCTCGAGGATGACGAGGCGCTGACCCGGCGGGAGCGGGAGGTCGCCCAACGCCGGGACGCGGCCGGTGAGGCGGCGTGGGACTTCGAGACCGTCACGTCGCGTACCCATCGCGAAGAGCGCGAACGGACCGAGGCCGCCGATCTCTTCCACACCGCCGGTATCGACGTCGACGACGCGACCGACGCCGGCGCCGCCGGGTGGAGTCAGAGCCTCGCCGACGGGACCGGGCCCGGCGGCTACACCTGGGGGAACGCCGTCCACGCGACCCTGGAGGCGGCGGCGGGTGGGCTCGACGGAGCGGCTCTCGCGGGGGTGGCCCGCACGGCGCTGCTCGAGAACGACCGGCCGGTCACCTCGGGAGAGCCCGTGGAACTCGATGCCCTGCTGGAACTGGTCGATCGGTTGCAGCAATCCGACCTCTGGGCCCGGGCCCGGAACGCCGACGTCCTCCTGACCGAGCAGTCGTTCGTGCTCGAACAGGAGGACGGCAGCTTTCTCGAGGGCGTCATCGACCTCGCCTTCCGGGAAGACGACGGCTGGGTCATCGTGGACTACAAGACCGCGGCCGACGACCGGGTATTCGCCCTTCGCCTTCCTCGCTACCGCCGCCAGGTCGAGCTCTACGCCGAGGCGTGGAGTCGAATCACGGGCGAGGCGGTGCGGGAGGCTCGGGTGTGGCGGGTGAGCTGAGTCACCCGCCGGGCCCGATCAGAGGTGCTGGACGGACGACGCGCGCATCGTGGTCCAGATGAAGTCGTGCACATCCATCAGGTCCCGCGGCTCGTGTCCCGCCGCCTCGAGCCGGGTGCGCACGACCTCGGCGACCCGTCGGAAGTTCCGATAGGCGCGCGCCGTCGGACGCCGCGAGTAGGCGGACGTGGGCGCGATCACGGCAGCCTGACGGATGAAGGCCGAGTGGCGCACGCAGATGTGCGACTCGGGGTCCACCAGGGCCGGGAGAGACGTTGCCAGGCGCCAGGACGCCTTGCCGTCGAGGCCCTCGCGCAGGACCCGTACCCACGTCTTGAAGCGCGCGGCGAATCGGTCCTCGCCGTGAACCAGGTCGGCCACCGCCTCGGCGAAGGTGCGGCGCTCGTCCTCACCCATCTCTCGCAGGGCCTTCACCCGGCTGCGCGACACCAGCGTGGTCTCGGCCAGCACGTCCAGGACGGAGTCGACCCAGCTGGAATGCCGACCCTCGGCGAGGTGTGCGGCCACCTCGCCGGCGTCGAAGACGGACTGTGCCACCGCGATCGACGGATCCCGATGGCGCTTGAGCGCACGGCCACCGGACTTCGGGGCACGCATCTCGCGGGCCCACGCCTCACCCTGGAAACCCTCCGGGTAGAGGCTCTCGAAGAGCGCGACCTGCTGCTCGAACGTCGCGTCGGCCTGAAGAGGCTCACGATCTTCACCCGGTGTCCCGAGCGCCGCCTGGAGGTCGGCGATGACGGCGTCCTCCGGGCGATTCTTGGGCTCGGCAGGCTCCATGAGATTCGCGTACGCGGAACTGAATACCCGCAATCGGCCATCTTCGAACTGGTAGCCCCGCTTCTCGTCCCGCTCCCACGCGAGGATCGCCAGACCCCACTGCGGCCGCTTCACATGACGGACCAGTTCGGGATCTTCGGTGAGCGTGGAATCGACTCGGGAATCTGCTGCCGTACGTCCGGTGACCGACAAGGCCATCGTCTCCTCCTGTATGATGCGCGTAAGCTGCGATTCTGCCCCCGGCAACCCGTCCGGAGAGGGGGTCCGGACGCGTGTGTCCTGCGAAAT
>JAHHMJ010000439.1 GCA_018678395.1 Gemmatimonadota bacterium
TTCCTGGTCAGCGTCTGGCTGCTGGCCCGGAATCGCCCGTCGGGTTGGTGGATCGGGCTCATCGGGTCCGCCCTCTACATCTGGATCTTCTCGGTCGTGTGGCTGCCCGGAGAGATCCTCATCCAGGCCTACCTGGCGCTCACGAGCTTGTGGGGCATTTGGGTATGGCTGCGCGGTGGCGCGATGCACGAAGGCAGGTCGGTCGGGCGGGCCAGCCGACGACTGATGGTGTGGACGACCGTGATCGGGCTGGTCGCCTGGGCGCTCCTGTATTGGGCCTTCTCGACGGTGGAGGGGCGCGTCCCCTTCTGGGATTCGCTGACCACCGTGATCAGCTTCATCGCCCAGATCTACCTCGTGATGCGTCTCGTCGAGAGCTGGCACCTCTGGCTGGCCGTCGACGTGATCTACATCCCGCTCTACGCGTCGCGTGGCCTGTACGTCACGGCCGGGCTCTACGCGGTCTTTCTTGTGCTGGCCTGGCAGGGCCTGAAGAACTTCGAGCGCGAGTGGGCCGAGGACCGAGCGGCCGGGCGTTCGACCAACACGGGTGCGCGCCCGGGTGTCCAGTCGTAGTGTAGTGCCGTAGCGACCCGCTCCCACGTCGGAGTGGAGTCGCCTCGCATCTGCATCGACGTGGGTCCGGGCCGGCGGCCGGCTCGGTCACCCCTCCACGCGCATCCGCTGGACCTCCGGAGCACCGCGATGATTCGTACCCGTGTTCGCAACTCTCGGCCCTGCGCCGGGCTCACGACGGCGCTCGCCGTCTTCTTCGCCTTCGGCCCCGCGGCGCTCTTCGCCCAGGGCCCGTCCGACGGCGACACGATCTCGGTCGAGCCCTGGCAGGCCAACGAAGTGCTGTCGGCCGAGGAATTCGTCGCACCGCCCGGGCCGATCGCCGAGGCGGCGCTCGCGCCCCGCTGGCTGAACGTCTCGCTGTCCAACCCCAACGCCGGCGGGACGTGGTTCATGGACGAGGTCGGGGATGGCCCGGTCGGGATGGACACCTTCTCGAAACCGTTCCACGAGCTGGGCGGGATGTTCATCGACTTTGCCGCGAACCGGGATCGGCGCCTCACGATCCGCAACAACGTGGGCATCGATCTCTATTCGTCGGCGGACGGCCGCAAGGTGTCGGTCGACGTCCCGGACGGGGCGCGCGTATCGGGCCCGAGCTGGTCCCCCGACGGGGCCTCCGTGGCCTTCTTCGCGCATTTCGGGGATGCCACCCACATCTACGTGGCCGACGCGGAGAGCGGTGATTCGCGGCGGGTCACTCCGCGGCCGGTCCTGGCCACGATGGTGACGAGCTTCGAGTGGACCGCGGACGGCGCGGCGATCGCCACCGTCCTCGTGCCGGAGGATCGGCCGGCCATGCCCGTTGAGCCGGCGATCCCGATGGGGCCCCAGGTCAAGAAGACCGAGGACGGCGACAACCGGCTGCGCACCTACGCCAGCCTGATGGAGACGCCCTACCAAGAGGACCTGCTCGAATGGCACGCGACCGGCCAGCTCGCGATGGTCGGCCTGGACGGCGACGTCACCGAGGTGGGCCAGCCTGCGATGATCCGCGGCATCGAGCCCGCACCGACCGGCCGGCACGTGCGGGTCGAGCGCATGACGCGGCCGTTCAGCTACGTCGTACCGGTGCGGAGTTTCGGAGGTGTCGACGAGGTCTGGGCTGTCGACGGGTCGGTCCTCGTCGAACTCGACTCCGAGCCGGTCGACACCGGCATCCGGGACGATGACGATGACGACGACGATTCCGAGCGGCGGCAGGTCGCATGGAGCCCCGACGGGACCGCGCTGACGTTCCTCCAGATGGATCCGGCGCCCCCGGAGGACGAGGGTGACGCGGCGGCGGATACGGCCGACCCGGCCGACGAGGACGAGGAGGGAGAGGGACGCCGGATGGACCACCTCATGGTGTGGCCCGCGCCGTTCGACGAGGGGACCGCGACCCCGCTGTATTCGAACCGTGCACGGATGCAGTCCTACACCTTCTCCGACGACGGTGAGATGGTCGTGATCACCTCTCGTCGCGGGCAGCAGACGAGCCAGTATGCGGTCTTCCCGGCCGAGTCGGACTCGACCTACACGCTGGCGGAGTGGTCGGCGGACGACTTCTACGATCGGCCCGGCAGCCTCGTCTCGGGCGACGGGACGGTGTCCGGTGGATTCCGCTTCGGCGGGGGAGGGGGCTCACAGGGGATCCTCACCTCGAGCGACGGCGGGAGCGTCTACTACGCGGGCGTCCGATACGACGAGGACCCGATGACCAACGGGCCCCGCAGCTTCGTCGACCGGGTCGAGATCCGGACGGGTGAGAAGGAGCGCATCTTCGAGTCCTCGAACCAGGGCGCGTCGGAGCGCGTCTCCGCGATCCTGGACGCCGAGGCCGGCGTCTTCATCGTCGACCGCGAGTCGCCCCGAGCCGTCCCGCAGTCGTTCCGCGTCGAGGGCGACGCGCGGGTGCAGCTCACCGAGAACGTCGACTACACCCCCGACCTCACGGCCGCACCGGTGGAGCGCTTCGTGGTCACCCGCCCCGACGGCTTCCGCTTCCGGGTCACGGTGACCCTCCCGCCCGGCTACGTCGAGGGTACGCGGCTGCCGGCGATGTTCTGGTTCTACCCGCGGGAGTACGACGGGCAGGAGTCCTACGACGAGCGCGCCCGGACCTACGACAGGAACGCATTCCCGAGCTTCGGCACCCGCTCGATGGAGTACCTCGTGCGGCTCGGATACGCCGTGGTCGAGCCGGATGCGCCGATCGTGGGGCCGCAGGGTCGGATGAACGACAACTACGAGCACGATCTGCGCAACAACCTCGCGGCCGTGATCGACGAGCTGGACCGCCGTGAGATCATCGATCGCCAGAGGCTGGGCCTCGGTGGTCACTCCTACGGAGCGTTCAGCACCGTGAACGCGATGGTGCACACGCCGTTCTTCAAGGCGGGCATCGCGGGCGACGGCAACTACAACCGGACGCTCACCCCCATGGCCTTCCAGAGTGAGCGGCGCCTGCTGTGGGAGGCTCGCGACGTGTATCTGAGCATGTCCCCCTTCATGTACGCGAACAATCTCACCGGGGCCCTGCTGATGTACCACGGGCTGCAGGACCAGAACGTGGGCACGCACCCGAGTCATGCGCCGCGGCTCTTCCACGCGCTGAACGGGCTCAACAAGGACGCCGCCATGTACCTCTATCCGTTCGAGGACCACGGGCCGGCGACCCGCGAGACCATCCTCGACCTGTGGGCGCGCTGGACGGCGTGGCTCGAGGTCCACCTCGGTCCGGACGAGACGACCACCCGGCCCATCACCTTCGAGGACGGGTCGCCCCCGAACTGATCGGGGGAGCGTCCGCGGGCGCAGACCGCCCGCCCTCCGGCAGGACCGCGGCGAAGCCCCCGGCGCACACGGCGCCGGGGGCTTCGTCATGGCACGACGCGACCCCTGCGATCGCCCACGGGTTGACGGAGAGACCGTTTCAAACTTTTTTAGAATCGTTGCTTCTAACAATGTTGTAATGGTCCTGCTCGGACCCGCACCCTGGAGATGGTCCATGTCACGTGGCGGACTGGGAGAGCTGGAACACCAGACCATGCTCGCGCTGCTGCACCTGCGCGATGACGCCTACACGGCACCGATCGTGGAGGAGCTGGAGAGCCGCACGGGGCGCGACACGACCGTGGCGGCGGTCTACATCGTGCTTCGCCGCCTCGAGGAGAAGGGGTGGGTCGAGTCCGAGCTGCGCGATCCGGGGCCCGAGGGGGGTCGGGACCGTCGCTACTTCGCGGTGACCGAGGATGGGATCGCACGGCTGCGGAGGGCGCGTGAGGCCTACGCCGCGCTGTGGGACGGACTCGAAGCCACACTGGGGACCGGGAAGGGCGCGTGACACCGCCGCCTTCACCCTGGCGAGGTCTCTTGACCCGAGTGCTGCCCCGCCGCGACCGGACGCTGCTCCTCGAGGAGTTCGACCGCCTCTGGGAACGCCGCGTGCACCGCGACGGGCTTCGCGCCGCGCGGGCCTGGTACCGCCGAGAAACGCTGGCCTTCGCCACGCGATGGCCGCTGGAACGCTTCAGACGAACGACGACGACGATGGGGGAGGGCATGATGGATGGCATTCGGCAACTGCGGCACACGGTGCGGGGTCTCGCTCGCGTACCCGGGTTCACGGCGGTGGCCGTGGCGACGCTCGCCATCGGCATCGGGGCGAATGCGGTGATCTTCGGCATCGTCGACCGGGCGTTGCTGCGGTCGCTGCCGTTGCCCGAATCCGACCGCGTCGTGCAGGTCTTCGAAGGTTGGTTCACCAACCTCGCCACCGTCGAGATTCTGCAGGGTGGGCTGACCACGGTGACGGCCATCGGCGCAGCGAACGATGCGGGTGGCCGGACGCTCGAGCCGGCGGACGGGCCCGCACGGCGTGTCACGGTGGCGGAGGTCTCTCCCGAGTACTTCGAGGCGCTCGGTGTCGTGCCGCGGCTCGGTCGGCTGTTCGCCCGGGAGGAGTCCGAGCCGGGACGGGGCGGTGTGGCCGTGGTCAGCGCGGCCTTCTGGCGCACCGCGCTCGGGGGGACGGCCGGCGCGCTCGACGGGGAGCTGGTGTTGGACGGTGTGTCCCACGCGATCGTCGGGGTGCTGCCGGAGGGATTCGACTTCCCGTCCGCGCGCAACGACGTCTGGGTGCCGGTCGTGATGGACGCCTCGAACCCGGGGCTGCACTGGGGCAACGGCAGCTACTCCTCGGTGGCCCGCATGGCCCCGGGGGTGACGCCGGCCCAGGTCCTCGGCGAGGTGATGGCGTTCGAAGAGACGATGCGCCTCGCGAATCCCCTCTGGACACCGAATCCGGGGTTCTGGGAAGGGGCGCGGGTGACCCCGCTGCAGGAGGCCCGGGCGCGCTGGGTGCAGGGCCCGTTGACGGTCCTGCTCGCGGCGGTCGCCGTGGTGCTTCTCGTGGTGTGCGCGAACGTCGCGAATCTCCTCCTGTCCCGGGGTCTCGCCCGGGGGCGGGCGCTCGCCGTCCGTTCCGCGCTGGGCGCCGGTGGAGGTCGACTCGCGCGAGAGCAGTTGATGGAGAGCGCGGTCCTGGCCATGGCCGGGCTTGCCGTAGGGCTGCTCCTCGCGTCGTGGAGTCTGTCGTTGATCCGTCCCCATCTCCCGGCCGAGCTGCCCGGTGCGGCACAGGTGGGGTTGGACCCGCGCGTCGTGATCGTGACCGCGGGGATCGCGCTCGTGACGGCGTTGATCGCGGGTCTGTTGCCGGCGGTGCGTGCGGCGCGGGGTGCTCCGGCGGCCGCGCTCCGACAGTCGGGACGCGGCGGCGGGGCGAGCCGTTCGCGACGCAGGACTACCCGTGTCCTGGTGGCGGCCCAGATGGCCGCGGCCGTGGTTCTCGTCGTGTCGGCGGGCCTCCTCGCACGCAGCCTGTTCGCCCTCCAGGGGGTCGATCCCGGGTTCGTGACGGACAGCCGGGTAACGGCCCGCGTCCATCTGGCGCCGGGGTTGTCCGGTGACCCGGCGGCTCGGGCGGTCCTGCTCGACGACCTCGCCGCCGCCCTGAGCCGGGACCCGGCGCTCGGAGGGGTCGCGCTCGCGTCGACGATCCCGTTCGGCAGCGAAGACGAGTACATGGCCACCTTCATCCCGGGGGTCACCGACGACCCGAACGAGCTTCCCATGGCGCGGCACCATCGGGTCACTCCGTCCTTCTTCGAGGTCGCCGGCATCCCGCTGCTGCGTGGGCGGGGACTTGCGGACACCGACCGTGTCGGCTCGCCGCTCGTCGCCGTCGTCGACGAGACCTTCGCGCAGACCTTCTTCCCCGGGGAGGACCCGATCGGTCGGATCGTGCGCTACCCGTGGCGCGGCGCACCGGACATCGAGGTGGTCGGCGTGGTGGGGTCGACCCGTCACGGAGATCTCGCCGACGAGCGCGAAGCGACCTTCTGGGTGCCCCTCGGCCAGATGGGCCTGGGCCCGATCGGCCACGCCGTCGTCGTCGCGGAGGCAACCGGAGAGCCGAGCGCCGCCCTCGGCGCCGTGACCGCTCGGGTGCGCGGTCTGGACGATCGGATGGCGGTCTCCGAGCTGCTCCGGTACGAGGAGCGACTCGGCGCCTCGCTGGCCGGTACACGGCTCATGGCGGTGCTGCTGCTGGTATTCGCCGTCACCGCCCTGGCGCTCGGCTGTGTCGGGGTCTACGGCGTGGCCGCGTTTTCGGTGCGGGAGAAGCTGCGCGAGATCGGCGTCCGCATGGCGATGGGCGCCTCGACCGCCGGCATCCGCAAGGAGGTTCTGCGAGAGGGTCTGCTTCTGGCGGTGCCGGGGGGCGTACTCGGCCTGATTCTCGCCTGGCCGGCGACACGTCTCCTGGAGGGCCTCCTCTTCGGCGTGGCGCGCCTCGATCCCGTCACCTTCATCGCCGTCCCCCTGATCCTCTCGGGCGCGGCGCTCCTGGCCGTCGTCGTCCCGGCGCATCGAGCGACCCGGGTCGACCCGGCGGTGGTGCTGCGCGGAGACGGTTGAGGCCGGCCGCCGCGGCGACCTCAGTCCGCGCCGGCGACCTCGGCTTCGAGCATCTGGCGCCGCAGGAGCGTGGCATAGGCGCCGCCGGCGGCCACGAGGTCGTCGTGGGTGCCCCGCTCCACGACGCGGCCGTCCTCCAGCACCAGGATGAGGTCCGCGTCCATGACCGCGGTGACGCGGTGGGAGATGATGAAGGTGGTGCGGCCCTTCATCACCCCGCGGAGGTCGTCCAGGATGCGCGCCTCCGTGTGGGTGTCCACGGCCGACAGCGCGTCGTCCAGGATCAGGACCGCCGGATCGCGAGCGACGGCCCGGGCCAGCGTGGCGCGCTGTTTCTGACCGCCGGACAGGTTGACCCCCCGTTCGCCGAGCAGCGTGTCGTACCCGCGCGGGAACTCCCGCACGGCGTCGTTCAGCTGGGCGATCCGAGCGGCCTCCAGGACGCGGTGATCCACGTCCGGCACGCTCGACGGCGAGTCGGGGACCGCCCCGGGGCGCTCCAGGACGGAAGGCTCGGGTTCACCGGGTTCCCCGGTGCGGGTGGCGTCCTCGCCCGCGATGCCGAGCGCGATGTTGGCCGCGATGCTCTCGCTGAAGAGGTACGTGTCCTGCGGCACCACGCCCATGTGGCTCCGCAGGTCCAGCAG
>JAHHMJ010000123.1 GCA_018678395.1 Gemmatimonadota bacterium
CTGCGCGGCCGCCGGCATCGTCGTGGGCGTGGCGTCGCTCACCGGCATCGGGTTGCGCATGAGCGAGCTGATCATCGCCCTGGCCGGCGGCCAGCTCTTTCCGGCGCTGGTCCTGACGGCGCTCGGCTCGATCGTGCTCGGTATGGGACTCCCCACGACCGCGGCCTACGTGGTGCTGGCCGCCCTCGGCGCCCCCGCGCTGGTCGAGCTCGGGGTGCCGCTCCTCGCGGCCCACCTCTTCATCTTCTACTTCGGCGCGCTCTCGAACGTCACGCCCCCCGTGAGCCTCGCGGCCTTCGCCGCGGCGGGGATCGCGGGTGCGCCGGCGATGCGAACCGCACTCACCGGTATGGGACTCGCGGCCGCGGGCTTTCTCGTGCCCTTCGCCTTCGTCTACGGCCCGGGGCTGCTCCTGATCGGGTCGGTCGGCGAGATCGCGCTGGCGGTGGCCACGGGGCTGGCCGGCGTCATCGCGCTCGCGGCGGCGGTGGTCGGCTGGCTGCGAGGGCCGCTGCGGTGGTTCGATCGGGCGCTCCTGGCCGCGGCCGCGGTCGCGCTCGTGTTCCCGGGGCTGTACACGGGCGGCGCGGGTCTCGTCGCGCTACTTTGGGCCGCTCGCACCCCGGCCTCGCGCTCCCCCGGGACCGCGGCCGCCTGAGCGGTTCCGTCCACGTCCGACCCCACGCACGTCGTCATGCGCCCTACTCGTCTCGCCGTCACCGCTGCGCTCCTCGTCTCCGTTTCGGCCTGCAGCGGCGGGGAATCGGCCTCGACCTTCTACTCGATCGGCACCGGCGGCACGGGCGGGGTCTACTACCCGCTGGGCGGTGCGCTGGCGGCGCAGTTGTCGGCCGTCGACTCGACCGCGCGCTACACGGCCGAGGTGACGGGGGGCTCCGTCGAGAACGTGAACCGCGTCGTGGCGGGCCAGATCGACCTCGGCTTCACGCTCGCGATCAGCGCCTACGAGGCCTACCACAACGGCATCGACGGGGGTGCGCCGGCGTCGGACCTGCGGATCGTCGCGCCCCTCTATCCGAATCTGGTGCACGTGCTGGCCGGCGAGGGCAGTGGCATCGAGAGCGTGGCGGACTTCGCGGGTCGGCGGGTCTCCGTGGGGTCGGCGGGCAGCGGCACCGAGCAGACCGCCCAGCAGATCCTCGCGGCGCACGGCCTCACCTACGACGACCTCTCGGTCCAGTACCTCTCCTTCAGCGAATCGGCCGCGGCGCTGCGGGATGGGGCGTTGGACGCGGCGATCCTCTCCGTCGGCTTTCCCGCCGCCGCGGTCCTCGAAGCGACGACGGCCGGCGGCGTCCGCCTGCTCGCGCTCGACGGTCCGGGTCGGGACGCCCTCCTCGAAGCGCACCCCTACTACGATACGGGCTCGATTCCCTCGGGGGCCTATCCCGGCGTCGATGCGCCGATCCCGACCGTGGCGATGAACAACTGGATCGTGGGATCCGCGGGTCTCGACGCGTCGGTGGTCGGGCACCTGATGACGCTCCTGCAGGACTCGCCGGACGCCCTCGTGCGGGTCCACGAGATGGCGCGGCAGATCGATCTGGCGAAGCTGGGGAACGCTCCGATCCCCCTGCATTCGGCGGCAGAGAGGTTCGCGCCGGGAGGCTGAGGACGGGCGCGGTGATCGGGTTCGCATCGGTTTCCAGCGTTTGGGTTGAAGCACCTTCCCAACGACTGGAGGCCGATCATGCGAACGCCCATTCACGCACAGCGGTGGACGTGGCCCCGACGGGCCCTTCCCGTCCTCGTGCTCGCAACGCTGTTGGGCGTTGCGGGGTGCGAGAAGACGCCGGTACCGCCCGACGATATTCCCGACCCGCCCGCCGTCGCGATGGTCGAGGTGACTCCTGCCGGCGCCGAGCTTGCGATCGGGATCACGCTGCAACTCGAGGCACAAGCGAAGACCGCCGACGGGACCGTACTGAACCGCACCGTCTCGTGGTCGTCGACGGACCCCAGTGTCGCGACCGTGAGCAGCGGTGGACTGGTACGTGGCGAGGCACCGGGCCAGGCGACGATCACGGCGACGGTCGAAGGCGTGAACGGGACCGCCGCGCTGACCGTCGTCATCCCCAACCTGGTGGTCACACGCGACACGGCGCTGGCCGGTGACCTCATGGTCGACTCCGTCCGCATCGCGGCCGGTACGACGGTAACCCTGACCGGAGATCTCACCCTGCGCGCCGGGGGACCGGTCGAGATCGCGGGCGACATCGCCGGCGAGTGCCGGGCTCTCGCCGTCGAGAGTGATGCAGCGATCACGGTCACGGGAGACATCGATACGGCGTGCGCCGACCTGCCCGCCGGTGAAGCGCCGGGTATCACCCTCGTCGCCACGGGCGCGCTGTCGCTCGAGGGCGGAGAGATGCGCACCTCGGGCGACGTCGAACTGACCAACGACGACACGCTGGTCGAAGACGACTTCAACGCCTTCGCCTACCACGAGGGTCCGATGCCGTCGTCCGGGTTGAACCAGGAC
>JAHHMJ010000270.1 GCA_018678395.1 Gemmatimonadota bacterium
GCCCGAAGCCGTCGGGCCGGGTCTCGACCGTGCGAAACCCGAAGGAGCGGTAGAACCCGTCCGTGTGCTGACTCGTGCGGAGTTCGACCACTCGGACTCCGGGTGTGGCCTCGATGCCCCTCAGGCGTGCGAGGGTGAGGCGGCGCCCCCATCCGCGACCGTGCAGATCGCCCCTCACCATGCCCCAGCAGAGATCGGCCACACCGTTCTCTGAAACGGCCCAGCCACCGCACGCGACCACCTCGCCGTCTCCGTCCCGCAGCACGACGTAGGGTCCCGGGAGATCGTCCAGAAAGGTCCGGAACTCCGAGCGCTCACCGAGTTGGAAGTAGTCGGGAACGTTGGAGTCGAACAGCGCCAGACACGCCTCCAGGTCGGATGGGGTGAAGGCGGCCGCGTCGAAGGCGGCGTTGCCGCTGGTGGCGGCGTCGAAGTCGGCTTCGGAGTCGGAGTCGGGCGAGGGTAGCGACATGATGGCTCGGGATCACATCCCCGGTCGGGGGCTGAAGAGGTAGTCGAAGGGCTCGCGACCGATGTGGCAACTCTGGCATCCGGGCACCCGGCCCTCGAGCGCCATCCCCGTGGGGGCCGCGTCGAGGGTGCCGTCCGGACGGTACTTGGCGAAGAACCAGTCGCTGTGGTCGGGATTGTAGCCGGCTCGCTTGTACATCACCGTGATCGCGGCCAGCTCCCGGGTCGGCATGTAGTTCTCCTTGATGATCACCGCACCTTCGGGCATGACCATGCTTCCCGAGGCCAGCGCCTCCGCCGCGATTGCGTTGGTGTAGGTGGTCAGAAGATTGCCGTGCGGGTCGTTGCCGGCGTAGAAGGCCTCGAGGCCGGGCCACAGATCCCAGGTGTCCCGATAGTCCTCACCCTGCATGTGCGCCCACAGGGCTTCGCCCGTCGTGTCGGGCGCAGGTGCGGTCGTCGCAACGACGGCGGCCGGTGCCTCGGTCGCAGTGGCCTCGTCCTCCGCCGACTCCGCCGGAGTACACGCCGACGTCCACCCGGCCCACACCACCATCCCCAACGCCACACCCGCCCGCATCACCGCGTCACGCATTTCCGTCCTCCCGGAAGAGTCGTTCGTTCGACATCCGGAGAAGACGAGAGGGCCGCGGGTGGTTCCCCTGCGACCGGTCAGGTGAGCGCGGGCGCTGCGGCGCGATCCCCGAATTGAAGCGCCCACTCCCGCATGTCGTCCAGGAATACGCGCTGGTGATCGAGTTCGGTCACCATGTGAGTGCACGCGCCGATGAAGCGAATCCGCGCGCGGCGGTCGAGTTTCAGCTTCGGGAAGGACTCGGCGTGCTGTTCGGCGTAGTTGTAGTGCTCGTCCTGCCCGCCGGTGAAGAAGAAGTACAGGCCGACGCCCCGATCCAGAAGCGTCTCGAGGCCTTCGCCCACGATCTCCTTGGGTGGGAAGATCCGACGGTACTCCGGCTTCACGAACTGCTCGTCGTCCCGCGCCTCCATCTCGTCGGGCGCCACCCGCACCTTGATCGAGTGTGCCCACGCCTTGGGGTCGACCAGTTTGGGCAGGTAGCGCCGCCGGTAGTAGCGCGGGGTCCGATAGCAGAAGGCGTCGATCTGCCAGAGGCCGACGATACGATCATCCTGGAGCGAGCTGAAGAACGCGCCGTCGGCTCCGGAACAGAGGCCGCCCACCACGAACCGATCGACGCCGGCGACCTCGGCAACGTAATCCATGGCCTCGCGCGTCTCCGTCACGAACCGCTCCTCGACGGGGATCGCATCCCGCCGCACGTCGCTGTCTCCGACTCCGGAGAAATCGAAGCGCAGGGTGGTGAACCCCTCTTCGGCGAGCACCCGCGCCAGTCGCACGTACAGCCTGCTGGCTCCCACCCGGTGCAGGATCCCCGAATTCAGAATCACGAAGCCCGGTGCTCCCTTCTGGGCACGCTCGGGATCGGGCTGGGTCAGGATCCCCACGAGGTTCGCGGGGCCGAAGACCAGAGCTCGTTCTCTCATGCGTCGTCGTCCTGCAGCCGTTCGACCAGAATGCGGATGATGTCCTGCGGGATGAGCGCGTCGCCGAACGGATCGACCTGCGACCAGTCGCCCGGCGAGGGCACGACGTCGAGACGCGAAGGTCGCCCGGCCTCGATGAGGGCCGCGCTCAGCTCGTGGAAGGAAGGGCGGTCGTCCGCGGCCACGATGTCGGTGGGAATCGCGCGACCCTCGGCGAGCTGCCGTCGAAGATCGACTCCCAGGAGGCCCTCCCTCAAGCCCTCGGTGAAGGGATACCCCTCGATGCCGACCGTTCCCGTGGGCGGACCCTCGGGGAGAACCTCGTCGAAGTACTCCGAGCCCGAAACGACCGGATCCCAGAGGATGAGGCGGCGGACCTCGTCCCGCTCGCGCGCCGCGAGGGCGGCGAAGGCGGCGCCCCAGCGCAGCCCCACCACGTCGATCGAGTCGGTCCCCGCCGTGTCGAGAAGCTCGTCGATCGCCCAGTCCACGTCGTCGAGCCATTCCGGGACGCTCGCCTCGACCCCCGCGCCGGCCGAGTCGCCGGTGCACGAGTAGTCGAAGCGCAGGACGTGCGTGCCCCCTCGGTTGAGAAGCGTATTCAACTGGCGGAAGGCGCGGTGGGCTCGCAGGTACTCGGAGCCGATAGGGTAGCAGAGCAGGACCGCCCGTTCCGCGGTCGCCACGCGGCCCGACCCGCGTCCCCGCGTGAACAGCCCGAACAGCGGTCGCTCGGAGCGCCCGAAAAAGAAGGGGTTCACGAGGCGCCACCCGACCCGACGCGGTCTACGTCGGCCGCGAGCTGTTCGAGGGTCTGGAGGGTGAGGGCGTTCGCCTCCAGCCGGACCCCGGTGGCCTGGTGGATGCGCGTCAGTGCCCGGATGCCCACCAGGGAGTGTCCGCCGGCGTCGAGGAAGTTGTCGTGGATGCCGACCCGGTCGAGTCCGAGCAGTTCCGCCCAGATTTCGGCGATGGCGGACTCCGTGGGCGTCCGGGGCGCGATGAAGGTGTCGGTGGCCGCGAACGGGTCCCGGAGCTCGTCGACGGCGACGTCGCCGTCCGGGTCCCGGGGGACCGCGACCATCTCGACGAAGTTCTGCGGGACCGCCGCGCGGTCGGCGCGCTTGCGCAGGAATCGTCGCAACTCGCTCACGGTCGCCTGGCGACCCGGCTCGAAGGCGACGAAGGCGACGCGGCGGTCGTCGGCGGGTGTCACGCCCTCGGATCCCAGGACGGCTGCTTCGGCGACCGCGTCGTGCTCGGTCAGGATCGTCGCGAGGTCATCGAGCAGGATCCGCCGGGGGCCCGCCGGCTCCTGTGGGCGTGGCGCCGGCAAGGCCCGCCCGACTTCTTCGAGAAGCCGGTCCAGTGGACGCGGCACCACCACCAGGTGGGCTGCGGTGGGGCGAGCGAGGATGCGCCGGAAGAGCTCCGCGCCCTCGTCGGGGTCGATCGCGTCCCGCAACCAATCCGGCTCGCCGGGCTCTGCCGGTTCCGCGGCCAACGCGTCGCGGTCGACGCGCATCATCGTGAAGTCGTCGACCTCGGCGAGCACGCGGCCGTCGGGGTCGTAGAGCGTGATGTCGAACGAGGCCAGGAGCCCCTCGTCGTCGACCTCGCGCAGGCGGATGTGGCTCCGCAGCGCGGGACCCAGCCGGTCGTGGACCCGCACCTGTCCGTATCCCGTCGGGATCAGGAAGTCCTGCGTCGGGTCGATTCCCGGCACGAGGTCCGGCGCGCCGGCGGTCGCCATGTCCAGGAGGGCGGGGTGGAGGGGCGATGACCCCAGATCGTCGAGGAACGAGGTCGGCAGTGCCTGCTCGAGAAGCGCCTCACGGGCGCCGAGCCGGGCCGACACGACGTTGGCCCAGCGCGGACCGAAGTCCATCACGGGGTGGCGCGGACGCGCGGCATCCTGCGACGGCCCGATGCGTGCCACGACCGCGTCGAGCGGCTCGGGTCGTGACGGCTCGTCCTCCGGGCCGAGACGCGCGACAGCGTGTTCGACCCACTCCGCAGCGCCTTCCGGACGACCCCGCACCTCGACCCTCCACTCCAGCCCGTTCGGGGCCAGGGAGAGTTCGATCTCCCGGGTCTCGTCCTCGTCGACGCGGAAGGGACGCAGGAAGGTCAGGTTGTGGATCACCGCACGCCCGTCGATACCGGCCATCCGTGCGGCCTCGCTGATCAGCTCGACGT
>JAHHMJ010000244.1 GCA_018678395.1 Gemmatimonadota bacterium
GGTCAGATACTCCGTCACCACCCGCGAGCCGGGCGCCATGCTCGTCTTGACCCAGGGCCGCGTCCGGATGCCCCGGGCGATCGCCTTCCGGGCCAGGAGGCCCGCGCCGATCATGACCGACGGGTTCGAGGTGTTCGTGCACGACGTGATGGCCGCGATCACGATCGAGCCGTCGCCGATCTCGATCTCGGTGCCGTCCCAGTCGAGCGTCCGGTAGCGGTTGCGCGAGCCGGTGCGACGCGCGCTGCGTACACCCGTCGCCCCGGCCACGGGGACGTCGCCGCCCTCGCCCGCCCAGCTCTCCGAGGTCCGGCTCTCGTCGGTCTCGGGGCCGTCGGGCAACTCGAATCCGCCCGGTACCAGGGCCGGGAGGTGCTCGTCGAAGGCGTCGCGCATGTGGGCCATGGCGATGCGGTCCTGCGGCCGCTTCGGCCCGGCCAGCGACGGCTCGATCGTGGACAGATCCAGCTCGAGCGTCGAGGTGAACTCGGGATCCGGGGTGTCGTCGGTACGGAACAGCGACAGCGCCCGCGACACCTTCTCGACCCGCTCGATCAGCTCGGGCGAGCGGCCGGTGCCCGCCATGTAGCGGAGTGTCTCGCGGTCCACAGGGAAGAAGCCGATCGTGGCGCCGTACTCGGGCGCCATGTTGGCGAGCGTCGCCTTGTCGGGCAGCGAGAGGTTGCTGAGGCCGGCGCCGTAGAACTCGACGAAGCGGCCGACCACACCGTGGGCGCGGAGCAGCTCGGTCGTGCGCAGGACCAGGTCCGTCGCGGTCGCGCCCTCGGGCAGCTGCCCGGTGAGCTTCATGCCGACGACCTCGGGGAGCAGCATGTAGTAGGGCTGCCCGAGCAGGACCGCTTCGGCCTCGATCCCGCCGACGCCCCATCCGACCACACCGAGCCCGTTGATCATGGTCGTGTGCGAGTCGGTGCCCACCAGGGTGTCCGGGAAGGCGACGTGGCCGTCGGCGCCGGGCCGGCGGTGCACGACCGAGGCGAGGTATTCCAGGTTGACCTGGTGCACGATGCCGGTGCCGGGCGGAACCACCGAGAAGTTCTCGAAGGCCTTCTGGGCCCAGCGCAGCAGGGCGTAGCGCTCGCGGTTGCGCTGGAACTCGCGCTCGACGTTCAGCTGGTAGGCGTCGGCCCGGCGGAAGTAGTCGACCTGGACCGAGTGGTCGATGACCAGATCGGCCGGGACGACCGGGTTGATCCGCTGCGGATCACCCCCCATGGCCTGGAGGCCGTTTCGCATCGCTGCGAGGTCGACCACGGCCGGCACGCCCGTGAAGTCCTGGAGTACCACGCGAGACGGCATGAACGGGACGTCCGCGCCGGCCGATGTCGGGCTCCAGCCCGCCACCGCAGCGACGTGGTCCTCGCTCACGTACTCACCGCCAGCGTGGCGAAGGACGTTCTCGAGGAGGATCCGAATGGAGAAGGGGAGGCGGTCGAGGTCGACCATGCCCCGCTCTTCGAGGACCCGCAGGTCGTAGTAGGACGTGGCTCCCTCAGCGAGATCGAGGGTGCGGAGAGCGCCGAAGGGATCGCGGTTGGCTTCGCCCAAGGGTGTGGCTCCGTCGGAGTCGGGGTCACAGGGTCCCGTCGGTGTGGGCACCGGCCGGGGTCGAGACATTTACAATAGAGGACCGAGGCCGCGGATCACAGGTGGCGCATCCCAGAATCCGGGCCGCGGTGCAAGCCGGGCGTCTTTGGGCCCGGACGGCAGTTGGCTCGGCTGGCGATCTCGCGGCGCCGGCGCCCCGCGCCGCTCGGGCCGATTCGCCTTCCGGTCACCCGAGTGCCCACATAGGTTATCGGTCCGTTCGTAGTGCGCCGGGGTGGCGGAATTGGTAGACGCAGGCGACTCAAAATCGCCCGGGAGCAATCCCTTACGGGTTCGAGTCCCGTCCCCGGTATTCAGAGGTTCACGGCGAGGTCGTTCGGCATCAGTTGCCGAGCGGTCCCATCGGCACGGTTCGTGAGACGCCGGCAGGCTCGAGCCGATCCACGGTCGGCTGTCGGTAGTCGTGGAAGACCATGGCAGAGACTGCTCACCACGTATAGGGAACCCCCCAGACGGTCGCATTGGGGTCGGGCGTACGCTCCCACACTTTCTCTAGAGGGAGGACCAGGAC
>JAHHMJ010000649.1 GCA_018678395.1 Gemmatimonadota bacterium
GTCCGGGGCAACGCCGTGACCGCTCGAGCCACCGACTCGGCGCGTGTCGCGCCACCGGCAACGACCTCCACCCGGGGGTCGAGCCCGACGAGCCAGGTGGGAGGATCCGCCGCATCCCGGGGCGAAAGCGCCACCCGCACCGCGGTCACGTCCGTGCGGGCGAGAAAGGGCTCCAGAGCGAGCGCCAGGAGGGGGCGTCCGTCCAATTCGAGCCAGGCCTTGCGGGTGCCGCCCATGCGCCGTCCGACTCCCGCCGCGGGAATCGCCACCCCGACTCGCACGTCGGGTACTCCCGGCATCAGTACCCGGGCCCTTCGGGTTGCGGGCCGACGTCATCGCGCTGGGCCGAATCGAACCGCGTGTACGCCTTGTGGAAATGGAGCTGCACCACGCCCGTCGGCCCGTTACGCTGCTTGGAGACGATCAACTCCGCCTTGCCTTCGATCGAGTTCCCGTTCTCGTCGACCGGTCCAAAGTAGTATTCGGGTCGGAACAGGAACATGACCAGATCGGCATCCTGCTCGATACTTCCGGACTCGCGCAGATCCGACAGCATCGGACGCTTGTCGTTGCGCTGCTCCGGCGCGCGGGAAAGCTGGGAGAGGGCGACGAGCGGGACATCGAGCTCGCGGGCGAGAGCCTTCAATCCCCGGGAGATCTGACTGACCTCCTGGACGCGGCTCTCGGTGCGCCGATCGCCTCCCATGAGCTGGAGATAGTCCACCACGACCATGCCGAGACGCTTTCCCTCCGCCTGAACGTCGCTGGCCAGTCGCCGCGCCTTCGCGCGCATCTCCAGGACCGACATGCCGGGGGAATCGTCGATCCAGATCGGGGCGTTGTTCAGATGACCGGCCGCGGCGCCCAGGCGCTGGCTCTCGTCCGGGCTCATCCCGCCCCGCCGAATGTGCTGAGCGTCGACGCGGGCCTCGGCCGACAGGAGCCGCTTCAGCAGCTGCTCCTTGCTCATCTCGAGCGAGAAGATGGCGACCGGCGCCTCGTGCTCGATCGCGGCGGTGGCCGCGACGTTCAGGACCCAGGACGTCTTTCCCATCGACGGGCGCGCCGCCACGATGCACAGGTCGCCCTTCTGAAGGCCCGTCGTCATGCGATCGAGGTCGGGGAATCCCGAGGGCACCCCGGTGATCGGCGACCCCGACGTCTGCAGCCGCTCGATCTCCTCGAAGGCGGGCCAGAGCAGGTCCTTGATGCGAACGAAGCCCTCCCGCTCCTGGGTCTGCGCGACCTGGAAAATCCGTGCTTCGGCCTGATCGAGAAGCTCGTTGACTTCCCGCTCGCCCTGGTCGAAAGCGTCGCGGATGATCTCCTGCGAGGCCTCGATCAGCCGCCGGAGGAGCGCCTTCTCGCGCACGATCCGGGCGTGGTACTCGATGTTGGCCGCAGTCGGGACCATCTCGAGAAGTTCGGCCAGATAGTCCAGCCCGCCGGCTCCCTCGAGCTCGTCGGTCTTGCGCATCTCCTCGCCGAGCGTGATGACGTCGACGACTTCGCCGCGTTCGAAGAGGCGGGACATCCCGCGGAAGACCCGCCGGTGCGCCTCACGATAGAACATGGACGGATCGAGGATCTCGACCGCGCGCGCCACCGCGTCCCGATCGATGAACATCCCGCCCAGCACCGAGACCTCGGCCTGGGGGGACCACGGAGGACGCCGATCGAAGTCCTGGCCGCCCGAACCCTGGAATCCGTCGCTCACGCCACCCCCTCCAGGACGGCACGCAGCAGCTGCAGATCGTCCCAAGTGGAACGGGTCCAGCCTCGATTCCGGAGCAGGGCCGCAGGGTGGTACGTGACCACGAGGGGGAGCCCCTGGTAGCGGTGCACCCGACCCCGGAGCGATCCGAGCGACGCCCCGGCCTCGGCCGTCAGCAGGCGGCCGGCGAAGGTCCCGACGGCGAGCAGCGCCTCCGGCCGCACCTGTTCGATCTGCCCGAGGAGATACGGCGAACAGGTGTCGATTTCGTCGGGCTTCGGGTCCCGATTCCCGGGGGGCCTGCACTTGATCACGTTGCAGATGTAGACCGAGTCCCGCCGGGACAGATCGACCGATGCGAGCATGAGGTCCAGAAGCTTGCCCGCGGCACCCACGAAGGGCAGGCCCGTGCGGTCCTCGTTCGCGCCCGGGGCCTCGCCGACGACCATGACCCGAGCGTCCGGAGCGCCGTCGGCGAAGACCGCCTGGGTCCGGGTCGTCGACAGGCGGCAGCGGGTGCACTCCTCGACCGCCGACTGCAGGGTGGGCAGGTCGAAGCCGGACACATCGGGCGGGGGCCCTGCCACATCGGAGGAAGCGGCGGCGGTACCCGTCGCCACGGCGGGCGCCCCCGGTGCGACGGGGTTCTCGGGCGCCGCACCCGCGGCGGTCGGCGACGTCGCCGGAGGCGAGTCCGGGGTCGGGACCGCGGGAGGCGGGGACGCGACAGGTGCCGCCGACCCACGCGACGCCGCAGCCTGCCGGACCAGCTGGAGCGCCTGGTCGCGGTCGAGATCCTCGAGGAACAGAGGTGGAGCCCCGGCCTCGACCCGCTGCCGGAGGGCCCGGGCGAGCGAGGCGGGATCCGCGGGCCGACCGACCTCGCCCGTCATGAGGATCCGACCCCCGAGCGCAGCAGCGCAGCGGCGCGAGCCAGGATCCGGTCGGCCACGATCGGCTTGGGCAGGATCGGGAGCGGCAGCGGCTCGCGACCCGCTTCCAGCAGCGTCACGCGGTTGGTCTCCACCTCGAAGCCGGCGCCCGCCTCGGTGGCATCGTTCGCCACCAGCAGGTCGAAGCCCTTCTCGATTCGCTTCGCCTCGGCCCTCGCCAGCAGGTCGCTCGTCTCGAGCGCGAAACCGACCGCCACCGCGCCCTCCCGGCGCAGTCCGAGGGTCTCGCGGGCGATGTCGGGGTTCTCCGCGAACGCGACGGTCGGCGGCCCCTCCATCTCGCGCCGCTTCAGCTTCTCGGCGGCCGGATCGGCGGGCCGGAAGTCGGCGACGGCCGCCGCATAGACCACGACATCCGCTTCGCCCACCCGCGGGCGGACCGCGTCGAACATCTGTCGGCCCGTGTCGACCCGAATCGTCTCGACCCCGGCCGGGTCGTCCAGAGCGGACGGCCCCGTGACGAGCGTCACCTGGGCGCCCGCCAGCCAGGCGCTCTCGGCGATGGCGAAGCCCATGCGACCCGACGAGCGGTTACCCACATAGCGGACCGGGTCGATCGGTTCGCGCGTCGGCCCGGCGGTGACGAGCACCCGCCGGCCCGCGAGCGGCCCGTCGGCGCCGAGCGCACGACCCACCCGCGCCACGATCTCGTGAGGCTCCGACAGCCGTCCGGGACCGTCGGCCTCGCCCACGGCCAGCGGACCGCTGTCGGGGCCCACGAGGACGTACCCCAGGTCGCGGCACCGTCGGGCGTTGTCCAGCACCGCCGGGTGGGCCCACATGCGGTCGTTCATCGCCGGACACAGCAACACCGGGCACCGCGCGACGAGCAGGGTCGTCGTGAGGAGGTCGTTCGAACGCCCCTGCGCCGCCCGCGCGAGTAGATCGGCGGTCGCCGGAGCGACGCAGACGGCGTCTGCCTCCCGACCGAGACGGATGTGGACCGCCGCCCCCTCCGCTGAAAACGCCTCGGTGAGGACCGGGCGCCCGGTGACGCCCTCGAAGGAGAGCGGTCGCACGAATTCCCGCGCGGCGCGGCTCATCACCACGTCCACCTCCGCGCCGAGGCGCGTCAGGTCGCGAGCGACCTGAACCACCTTGTACGCGGCGATTCCGCCGGTCACGCCCAGGACGACGCGGCGCCCCTCCCAGGGCTCACGGGGACCGGTAGGCCGCACCGGAGACCTCAGTCTTCGCGCTTGCGACGACCCACGAGCCGGAACTCGATCTGGCCCGAGGTGAGCGCCTCGAGGGAGCGCGTGGTGAGCTTCTTCTCTTCACCGAGAGGCAGGACCTCACGGGGCAGGCTGTTCAGCTCGCGCGCGTACTTGGCCGCGACCAGGACCCCCAGGTACTTGCTGTACGTGTTCTTGGCCACTTCGGCCGGTGTGAAAACCCGCATGTCGTCCCACTCCGATTCAAGTTCGTCCTGTGAGGGTCCGGGCCAGATCGGCCCGCAACCCCTCCACCCGTCGATCCCG
>JAHHMJ010000490.1 GCA_018678395.1 Gemmatimonadota bacterium
ATCCTGGGCGCCGCCAAGATGACCGGCCGGACCGCATCCGGACTGTCTGTCGGCGCTCTCGCCGCAATGACCGACCGGGAGAGCGGCCGCGCGTTGCTGTCGGACGGTGAACAGGGCGGCATCGAGCCCTACGTCGTCGAACCCCGCACGGAGTACGGCGTGGTGCGCGCGGTCCAGGATCTCCGCGACGGCATGACGCAGCTCGGCGCGATCGTCACGCTGGCGAATCGCAATCTCCCGAACGACGGTGGTTTCGACTTCCTGCCCTCGTCGTCGCTCTCGACCGGAATCGACTTCGAGCACCAGTGGTCGAACCGCACGTGGAAGCTGGGCGGCTTCCTCGCCGGCAGTCACATCCGCGGGGATTCCACCGCCATGATCCGGGTCCAGCGGGCGAGCAATCACCTCTACCATCGCCCGGACGCGACCCGTCTGTCGGTCGACTCCGCGGCGACGTCGCTGTCCGGACTGGAGTGGCGCCTGCAGCTCGACAAGCAGAACGGTCGCCACTGGACGGGCGGCATCTGGCTCGGGCAGGTGACGTCGGGTTTCGAGGTGAACGACATGGGCTTCAGCCAGAACTCCGAGAAGCTCGATGCCGGGATGCGCGTGAGTTACCGGGAGATCGAACCCGGGAGCATCTTCCGCAACTACAACATCAGCTTCTTCACCTTCCACAACTGGAGCCACGAGGCGCTCGACGAGGCGGGCTCGTGGGACTCCTGGCGTCGTGCCCAGACGGCCGGAAGCTTCAACATCCACAGCCGCGGTGAGTTGTTGAACTGGTGGGGTGTGAACGCCGATCTCTCGGTCAATCCGAACAACTACTCGCGCAACGCGACGCGCGGTGGTCCGGTCATGCAGGACCCGGGATCCGCCCGCGCATCCCTGCGCTTCAACTCGGATCGCCGCAAGGCGCTCAGCTTCGGCTTCGGCGGAGACTACCGCACCGGCTTCCGGGACAGCGGCGGGAACTGGGGAGTCGGCGCCGAAGTGCAATACCGGCCTTCGCCCCGCGTCGAGCTGTCGATGCAGCCGCGGTGGTCCAAGGCGACCGATGCCGCCCAGTACGTCACCTCGACCGGGACCCTCACCTACGACCCCACCTACGGCCGCCGGTACCTCTTCGCGGAGCTCGAGCGTACGACCTTCTCGATGGAGACGCGCATGAACGTCTCCGTCTCACCGACGCTGACGTTCCAGCTCTTCGCTCAGCCGCTCCTGTCGAGCGGGGACTACGTGCGGTACCGGCAGCTGGCCACGCCGTTCAGCTTCGACTTCGTGGAGTTCGGCTCCGGCACCGCCTCGGAGCAGGATGGCGCGGTACTCTGTTCGGGCGGGACCGCGTGCTCGACCACCGATACCGACGGCGACGTCACGCAGCACCTCGACTTCGACGCCGACGGCCGGGCGGACTACGCCTTCGGGGACCGCGATTTCAATCAGCGCTCGCTGATCGGCAACGCCGTGCTGCGGTGGGAGTACCGGCCGGGATCGACGCTCTTCCTCGTCTGGCAGCGGCAGCAGCGTGGCCGCATCGGGGACGGATCGTTCGACTTCGGACGGGATCTGGGCGCCCTCTTCGACGCTCCGGCCGACAACGTCTTCATGATCAAGATCAACTACTGGCTGGGACTGTAGCGCCCCACCCGTGAGGCATGTGACAGGGGTCCGTCGGCGAGACGCGTCGACGGACCCCTGCGCACGTGCGCCCGACGACGCGCCTATCGGAATCCGTCGGTCGGCATGTTCGGGATGACCCGCAGCGCGTTTTCGTGATAGAGCTTCCGCAGCACGTCGTCCGGGAGTCCCATGCCGTAGAGCTTCCAGAAGGCGTGGTAGTCCCGGTAGTAGTCGAAGTACTCGTCCTCGGTCTCGAAGACGCGCCAGAAGTACGGATACTCCTCGGGCCGGAAGGAGTCCTTGCCGAAGAGGATCCGGTCCTGGTATGCGACGAAGAAGTCGTGTGCGAAGCGAGGCTGACGCCCGAGGTCGTACAGGACCGCGCCTACCTCCGCGAAGACGTTGGGATGCGCGTCGAAGAGTTCGCCCAGCCGGGCCAGATCGTGGGTGTGCCACCCCATGTGGGCCAGGATGAAGGTCGTCTCCGGGTGTCGGGCGACGAGTCGGTTCCGCTCCTCCATGAGCGTTTCGAAGGTCGGGAATCGAGCCGGGTCGTTGAACCGGCGATTCTCGAAGAGCGCCATCTCGAGCCAGCGCTCGTTCTCGTAGTCCAACGGTTCGAAGAACTCGGGCGGGTCGGCGGTGTGGATGAACACCGGGATACCGAGTCGCGCGGCCGTCTGCCACACCGGGTCCAGCTCCGGGTCGTCGAGCTGCAGTCGCGATCCATCGGACTTCCGGTTGCTCAGCCCGAAGCCCTTGCCGATCTCCCCGATGCCCACCGCGCCCGCGGCGACGTCGGCCTCGAGCTGCGCGGCGATACGGGCCCCGGATCCGGGACCCACGTTCCTCAGATCGAGGGTGGTGAAGAAGACGAAACGGTCTTCCTGACCCGCGGCGCGAACCGCCTCGATCTGTGAGGTCAGACGCGCGCCCGAGCTCCCGCGCGCCTGTACCATCACGCGCAGGTTGAGATCGTCCATTGCGTCGACCACCTCGGCGATGGTCTCGGGGTCGTCGAGTGTCGGCGGGTGACCGTGCAGATCGACGACCGGGAACTTCGCCCGCGGGACCATCGTCTCGGGCACCACCAGGGTGGAGACCGGCTCGTACTCCGTGATGCTCGGAGGTGGGATCGTCGGTCGCCGGTCCTGAGCTGCCGACGGGGACGCTGCGCCGACGGCCAGGGCTGCGGTCAGCCACACGAGCGGGCGCATCGTCGAAGCGGGCGACGGGGGGAGTGACTGGGGGGCGAGCCGAGACATCGGAGCGATCCGTATGAGAGGAAGGGTGCCGGCGGTCTGACGACGCCGGCAATCTGATCATGCCCGGTACGTCCTGTACAGCGGCGTCGTTCCCGGCGCATGTTCGGGGGACCCGTTCACACCCGCCCTCGGATCGCCGCTCGTGATCACGCCGCTCCCGTCCCAGAAGACCGTCTTCCGGCTCCCCGAAGACGAGCACTACCTGAACTGCGCGTACATGTCTCCGCTCGCTCGGCCGGTGGAGGACGCCATCCTCGAGGGCGTGAGACGCAAGCGCGCTCCCGCGTCGATCTCACCCGCGGACTTCTTCGAGCCCGCAACGCGGTTGCGAGACCGCTTCGGACGGCTGGTGGGGGCGGCGGATGCCCAGCGGGTCGCGGTGCTTCCGGCTGTGTCGTACGGGATCGCGGTGGCCGCTCGAAACCTGCCCGTCGAGCGGGGACAGCGAATCGTGGTCGTCGCCGAGCAGTTCCCGGGCAACGTCTACGCCTGGCGCCGGAGTGCCGCTGACCGGGGGGGCGAGGTCGTCACGGTGGCCCGACCGCCGGGATCCACTCCCGGGGCTGCCTGGAACGCCGACCTGCTGGAGGCGATCACCCCCGAGACGGCGGTGGTCGCGGTGCCGACGGTGCACTGGACCGACGGTACGCGGTTCGATCTGGAGGCGGTCGGTGCACGGTGCCGGGCGGTGGGCGCCGCGCTGGTCGTGGACGGGACCCAGTCGGTGGGAGCGGTGCCCTTCGACGTCGGGACGGTCCAGCCCGACGCCCTCGTGGTTGCGGGATACAAGTGGATGTTGGGGCCGTACGCGGTCGCTCTGGGCTGGTTCGGGCCGCGCTTCGACGACGGCGTCCCGCTCGAGGAGACCTGGATCGCGCGCGCGGGTAGCGAGGACTTCGGAGGGCTGGTCGACTACGTGGACGAGTACCAGTCGGGTGCGATCCGGTACGACGTGGGGGAGCGGTCGAACTTCGCGCTCCTGCCCGGAGCGATCGCCGGGATCGATCTGCTGCTGGACTGGACGCCCGAGCGCATCTCGGAGACCGTGCGCCGTCTCAGCCGTCCGCTCTTCGCCACCGCGCTCGAGGCGGGCTTCCGCATCGAGGCCGACGACTGGAGGAGTCCCCACCTGTTCGGGCTGCGCATGCCCGAAGGACTCCAGCTGGGCGCGCTTCGCGATCGTCTGGCCGAGGCGGGGATCTCCGTCTCGATCCGCGGGACGTCACTCCGGGTGAGCCCGCACGTCTACAACGACGAGGCGGACATTGCCGCGTTGACGGAGGTGCTGGTGCAGACGGCGGGCCGCACCTGACGCCTCAGCCTCCCGGTGACCGCATCTCGACGCGCGCGACGTCGCCGACCTCGATGCCGTGCTCGGCCAGCCATCCCCGTCGGACCTCGAGCGCGTACATGAACGGAGCGCGCGAGTCCTGCACCTCCGTGTTCATCGCTTCCAGCTGCTGGATGTCCACGATGCGGTACGAGGCGTCCATGAAGGCGATATCGAGGTCGACGTAGGTATTGTCCATCCAGAACCCCCGGATCACCTCGTCCCCGAACACGAAGAGCATGCCCGTGCCGTCGGGGACGCTCTCGCGGAACATGAGGCCGCGTTCGCGCTCCTGGGGGCTCGACGCCACTTCCACCACGACGGTGTCGGCACCGAAGATGACCCAAGCCCGGTCGTCGTCCGGAGCCGGCTCCGTCGGCGCGAGCGTCTGGAAGGGCAGCGGAAAGGGTACCGGAGGTTCGCCCGCCAGACCGTGGGCAGCGCAGGCGCTGACCAGGAGGGCGAGGGGCAGGACCAGTGAGGCGGAAGAGCGTCGGGTCTGCATGCCGCATCCGGCGACGGAGGGAGGATCCCGGGGTTCTACAACCGCGTGGAACATGCGTTCCTCGAGTCCATGGCCAAGTGGGCCTCCCCTTGCTAGGTTATGGCCGCGCTGGCTCCAGGGTTGGACGCCGGCGGTACCGGACCGACGGTCCGCGACGGGGAGGATCGCCTTGTCCGTGCTGGATCCAGAGCTGCTCGACATCCTCGTGTGCCCCGAATCCCGACGCCCCGTCGCGCCGGCGGATCCGGGCGTGCTCGCACGAGTGAACGAGGCGGCCGCCGCGGGGACACTGGTGAATCGCGCGGGACGATCCGTACCGCTCCCCCTGCAAGGCCTTCTGGTTCGTGACGACGGCCGGGTGGGCTACCCGGTCCGAGACGATATCCCGATCATGCTCATCGACGAGTCCATCGACCTCGCCGCCATCGGCGCCGGGGCTTCTCCGGACTCCGCTCAACCCTGACGCCATCGACATGAAGTCCCTCCGAACGGCCCTGGGAACCCTGGTGCTGGCGCTCCTGACGGCAGGATGCTCGCTGGAGGGGGATTACCCCCAGTCCAGCGTCGCCCCGACGTCCGATTTCGCGCTCATGATCCACGAGCTCTACGCGGACATCTTCTGGTGGACGCTGCTGATCCTCGCCGTGGTCTGGGTGGTGCTGGCCTACATTCTGATCCGCTTCCGGGCGCGACCCGACTCGCCCGTGCCGAAACAGATCCACGGGCACATGGGTCTGGAGATCGGTTGGACCATCGGCCCGGCGCTGATCGTCGTCGCGATCTCCATTCCGACGATCCAGGCGGTCTTCGCGACGCAGCAGGGTGATCCGGAAGGCTCTCTCGTGGTCGACGTGATCGGTCACCAGTACTGGTGGGAGTTCCGCTACCCGGACTCCGGGCTGATCACCGCGAACGAGGTGCACATCCCGGTCGATCGGCCGGTCAGCTTCCGCATCTCGTCGGACGACGTCATCCACTCGTTCTGGGTGCCGATGCTCGGCGGAAAGCGGGACGCCAACCCGATGCGCATCCGTCCGGAGGGAGAGGATCCCAAGTACAACTGGATTCATCTGACGGCCAACGAGACGGGGACCTTCTGGGGTCAGTGTGCCGAGTTCTGTGGAGATTCACACTCCCTGATGGGCTTCCGCGTCGTGGTCGAGGACGAGGCCGGGTTCCAGGCGTGGCAGGCCGACCTCGCGACGCCGGTCGCGGCCCCGGCCACCGCCGCCGCCGACCCGGCCCAGGACACCACGACGGCCGACGCGGCACCTGCCCCCGCTCAGGTCGCTCAGGTCGATCCCCTGGTCGAACAGGGCCGCGAGATCTTCCACCAGCAGACCTGCATCGCGTGCCACGCCATCGCGGGCACCAACGCCATGGGGGAGATCGCACCCAATCTGACGCTGTTCGGTCGCCGCTCCAGTCTGGCGGCCGGGTGGCTCGAGAATACGCCCGAAAATCTGCAGGCGTGGATCAAGGCTCCCCAGGACATCAAGCCCGGGGCGCTCATGCCCGGTGTCGCAGTCGCTGGAGGAAACTGGCCTGCGACCAATCTGACCGACGACCAGGTCGAGGCGATCGCCGCCTACCTGTACAGCCTGCGCTAGACGCGTCCGCACTCCCAAACCGCCGACGACATGTCCGTAGCCACCGAGTCCACAGCCACCGCCCCGGCCGCCCACCACGGCGAGCCCACCGGCCTGTGGAGCTGGATCACCACCGTCGATCACAAGCGGATCGGCATCATGTACTTCATGACCTCGATCGTCTTCCTGTTGATCGGGGGACTCGAGGCACTGCTGATTCGCATCCAGCTGTTCAAGCCCGAGAACGACTTCATCTCGGCCGAGCTGTACAACCAGCTGTTCACGATGCACGGCACCACCATGATCTTCCTGGTGGCCATGCCGATGGCGGTGGCGTACTTCAACTACATCGTCCCGCTCCAGATCGGGGCGCGTGACGTCGCCTTCCCGCGGCTGAACGCGCTGTCGTACTGGATCTACCTGTTCGGCGGCATCTACCTGAACGTCTCGTGGTTCGTCGGTGCGGCTCCGAACACGAGCTGGGTCGGCTACGCCAACCTGACGTCGACCCAGTTCTCGCCCGGACTCAACGTCGATTTCTGGGTGCTCGGACTCTCGATTCTCGGCGTCAGCTCGATCATGGGAGGCGTGAACTTCGTCACCACGATCATCAACCTGCGCGCGCCCGGCATGAAGCTGATGCGCATGCCGCTGTTCACGTGGATGACCTTCGTGACCAGCTTCCTGCTGATCACGGCGCTGCCCGTGATCGCGGTGGCGCTGATCATGCTGGCCTTCGATCGCTTCTTCGCGGCGAATTTCTTCAACGTCGCGGCCGGCGGTGACCCGGTGCTCTGGCAGCATCTGTTCTGGATCTTCGGCCACCCCGAGGTCTACATCCTGGTCCTGCCCGCCTTCGGCGTGATCTCGGACGTGATCCCGGCCTTCAGCCGCAAGCCGCTCTTCGGCTATCCGGTCGTGGTCTACGCCGGAGTCCTCATCGGCTTCATCGGATGGGGCGTGTGGAGCCACCACATGTTCACGTCCGGACTCGGCCCGATCGCCGACTCGTTCTTCGTCGCGACGACGATGATCATCGCGATCCCCACGGGCGTGAAGATCTTCAACTGGATGGCGACCATGTGGGGCGGGGCGATTCGCTTCACCACCGCCATGAACTTCGCCATCGGACTCGTGGCGCTCTTCACGGTGGGCGGCCTGTCGGGCGTCATGCACGCCTCGGCGCCCGTCGACCTGCAGCAGCACGACTCCTACTTCGTGGTCGCGCACTTCCACTACGTGATCGTGGGCGGGATTCTGCTGGGGATGTTCAGCGGGCTGTACTACTGGTTCCCGAAGGTCACCGGACGCTTCCTGAGCGAGAAGCTCGGGGCCTGGCACTTCTGGACCACGCTGATCGGGTTCAACCTGACCTTCTTCCCGATGCACTTCTCGGGGATGTTCGGTCAGCCGCGGCGGACCTGGACGTACCAGTCCGAACTGGGCATCGAACTCTTCAACCAGCTGTCCACCATCGGCGGCTTCATCCTCGGCGTCAGCACGCTCATCATGCTCTGGAACGTGCTGAAGAGCGCCCGCAGCGGGGCCCCCGCCGGCTCGAACCCGTGGGGTGCACCGTCGCTGGAGTGGTCCATTCCGTCGCCGCCTCATCACTACAACTTCCCGGCGCTCCCCGAGGTTCGTTCGCGCGAGCCGATGTGGCACGACGACGAGCGCGCGGCGATCGAGGCGGTCACGCTCGCCGAACCGGAGACCGAGCCCGAGATGCCCGGGCCGTCGTTCTGGCCGATCGTCGTGGCCTCCGGGGTCACGGCCACGTGGGCCCTCGTGATGACCGGCGTCTGGTGGGCCCCGCTACTGGGTCTCGTCTACACCGGCTTCGGGGTCTACATGTGGGCCTTCGAGGATCCGTTCAAGCACCTGAAGTCGAGCCACTGAGCGCTCGTACGCCTTCCATTCCGACGACGAAACGACATGGCTGACGCTAGCGCCGCGGTGGCGCACGACGACCACCACTATACCGCGACCGGGCTGAACTCCTGGAAGGTGGGCTTCTGGACCTTCATCGGGTCGGAGTGCCTGTTCTTCGGGACCCTGATCTCGACCTACATGGTCTACAAGGGCGAGAGCCTCGTCGGGCCGTTCAGCGGGGACGTTTTCGACATCCCGCTGACGACGATCAGCACCTTCGTGCTGCTCATGAGCTCGCTGGCCATGGTGCTCGCGCTCGATGGCGTCCAGCGGGGCAACAAGAAGCTGGCCCTGACCTGGCTGGCGGCCGTGATCGTCCTGGGTGCCACTTTCCTCGGCTTCCAGGTCTACGAGTTCAACCACTTCTACCACGAAGGGTTGTCGCTCAGCACGAACCTGCTCGGGTCCTCGTTCTACGTCCTGACGGGCTTCCACGGCGCGCACGTGACGATCGGCGTCATCTGGCTGACGACGTTGTTCATCATGTCGGCGATGAACAAGCTGCCGCCGGAGAAGGCCCTGAACGTCGAGATCGCCGGTCTCTACTGGCACTTCGTCGACATCGTCTGGATCGTGATCTTCGTCCTCGTCTACCTCATCCAGTAAGGAGGCCAACCATGTCGGGTCATGCGGACGCACACGGCGAGGGCGGTCACGCCTCCGTCGGCTTCTACTGGATGATCGGAGGGATTCTCGCGGTCCTCACGGCGCTCGAAGTCGCCGCCTACTACATGGAGCTCGGCGCCGTCGAGATCCCGCTCCTGATCGGACTGTCGATCGCGAAGTTCGTACTCGTGGTCATGTTCTTCATGCACCTCAAGTTCGACTCGCGCATCTTCACCGGGGTGTTCATGGCGGGGATGGTGCTTGCGGTCTTCATGGTCGGGGCGTTGATACTGCTGTATCACGTCATACCCGGACTGGTGGTCTAGCTCGGGCATCCGACTTCCCGGACGACCGGGAACACCGTGCACGATGACAGAAGGGGGGCGGCTCGCGGAGCCGCCCCCCTTCTCTTTGTCGACGAGCCCGTCGCTCCCTCTTACGAGCCCGCGAGGGCCGTGTCGGATCGCAGCGCTTCGGCCAGCACCGCAGGACGAGGCGGCTCCGATCACGATGAACGACCTGAAGTGGAGGACGGCATAGGCGAGATCGACGAGGGCGAGGAGTTCCGTTCGCCGCCGACACCCGGCGTCGCGCACCCTTTGCGCCGGACGAGGGCACGCGAGAAGTTCGTCGGATGTTCACACCCGTGATTCCGGGCACCTTCCCGCCCCCATTCGACGCGACCCCGTGACGCTGCAATCCCTGGACTGGGCCGTCATGGCCCTCTACGGCGCCGCCGTTCTCGTGATCGGCCTGGCGTTCACCCGACGCGCCGGCAAGAACGCCGCCGAGTACTTCCTCGCGGGTCGCAGTCTGCCCTGGTGGGTTCTGGGCACCTCGATGGTCGCCACCACCTTCTCGACCGACACCCCCAACCTGGTGACCGACATCGTTCGGACCAGCGGAGTGAGCGGAAACTGGGTCTGGTGGGCCTTCGCGATCACCGGGATGCTCACGGTGTTCTTCTACGCGAAGCTGTGGCGACGCTCCGGCGTCATGACCGACATGGAGTTCTACGAGCTGCGCTACTCCGGGGGGCTGGCCGCCTTTCTGCGCGGCTTCCGGGCGATCTATCTCGGGGTCTTCTTCAACGTGATGATCATGGCGACGGTCACGCTCGCCGCGATCAAGATCGGGGGCGTGCTCCTCGGTGTCGGCCCGCTGACCGTCGTGCTCGTCGCGGGTACGGTCACGCTTCTCTACTCCGCCACCGCGGGGCTGTGGGGTGTCGTCGCGACGGACCTGCTGCTCTTCGTCGTCGCGATGATCGGCTCGGTGGCGGCGGCCGTCGTCGCCGTGGGGCATCCGGACGTCGGGGGCCTGGGTGCCCTCCTCTCCCGGCCGGACCTGCAGCCCACGCTCGCCTTCCTGCCGGACTTCGGCGACTGGCAGACGGCGGCGGCCGTATTCGTGATCCCCATTGCGGTCCAGTGGTGGAGCACGTGGTATCCGGGTGCGGAGCCCGGAGGCGGGGGCTACGCGGCGCAGCGGATGCTCGCGGCGCGGGACGAGAGCCACGCGCTCAAGGCGGTGCTCTGGTTCAACGTGGCCCACTACGGGATTCGACCCTGGCCCTGGATCCTCGTCGCCCTGGCCTCGCTCGTGGTCTTCCCCGATCTCGCCTCGATCCAGGAGGCGTTCCCCAGCCTCGATCCCGCGATCATCGGCCACGATCTGGCCTATCCCGCGATGCTCTCGTTCCTGCCCACGGGACTGCTCGGCCTGGTCGTGGCGTCGCTCGCCGCAGCCTACATGTCGACGATCTCGACCCACCTGAACTGGGGATCGTCCTACGTGATCCAGGACGTGTACCGGCGCTTCGTGCGCGACGACGCCGACGAAGCGCATTACGTGACCATGGCTCGCCTCGCCACCGTGGTGCTCACCCTTCTCATGGGGGTGGTGGCGCTGTGGCTGGACACGGCGCTCCAGGCGTTCCAGATCCTTCTGCAGATCGGCGCGGGCACCGGCCTCGTCTTCCTGCTGCGGTGGTTCTGGTGGCGCATCAACGCGTGGAGCGAACTGAGCGCGATGGTCATCTCGTTCGCCGTCGCCCTCTGGTTCCAGTTCGCGCACGAGGCGGTCGGGCTACCCGCGTGGGACGCATCGACCCAGCTGGTCACGGGGGTCGTGGTGACGTCCATCGGATGGATCGTGGTCACGCTCCTCACGCCTCCGACCGATGAAGCGACCCTGCGGTCGTTTCACGATCGCATGCGACCCGTCGGGCCCGGGTGGCGGGCCGTCGTGGGGTCGGTGCCGGCTCCCGAGGGTGAGAGCATCGGCGCGGCGGCGGCAGCGTGGTTCTTCGGCTGTCTTGCGGTGTACGCCGCTCTCTTCGGCACCGGCTACGCTCTCTACGGGAATGTGGTGGGTGCAGTGGCGCTCGGCGTCGTTGCCGTGCTCGCTGCGGCCGGTGTACTGCGACTGCTTCCCAAGGTGGGGCTTCAGGGATGAACTGGGACGCCATCAGCGCCATCGGTGAGCTCGTTGGAGCCCTCGCCGTCGTCGTGTCCGTTCTCTATCTCGCCTTCCAGGTGCGGGGCCAGGTGCGCGAGGCTCAGCTCGCCGCCATCCACGAAGTGTCCGAAGGCTTTCGTGAGGGCATCGCGGCGACCTTCATGGATCCCCACCTCTCGGACCTCTTCGCCCGCGGGAAGGACGACGTCGACGCTCTCGGCGAGTCCGAACGGATCCAGTTCATCGCGTTCATCCAGCGCAACTATCGGGTCTGGGAAGACGCCTTCTACCAGTATCAGGCGGGCCGTCTCGACGCGCCGCACTGGCGGTCGATGGAACGGCAGTACTCGGCGCTCCTCTCCTGGCCCGGCGTGCGCCGGGTCTGGAGCATGAGGCGGGATTACTTCACGCCCGACTTCATGCGCTACGTCGACACCCTGGAGCCGCATCCCCACTCGCTCTGATCGAAGGTCGAGGTGTCCGACCTCGGGCGGTCCGATCGTTCGTTCTGAAACGGCCCCCGCGGAACGGAGTGAAACGTCGTGATCGGACGTGGACGTGTGCTCGGCCTGCTCTTCGGTGCGCTGATCGGGGTGGGCTGCAGCGGCAACTCGCCGGTGCTTTCCGATGAGGCGCCGCAGGGAGTGGAGGGGCGGGTGTGGCTCGGACCCCAATGCCCGGTGCAGACCAGCGACGGATCCTGTCCGGACGCCCCGTATTCCGCGGTGCTGGATCTGCAGACCGCAGGGGGCGCGCACGTGACGCGACTGCGTTCGGACACCGAGGGGCGCTTCCGGGCCGGTCTGCGGCCGGGACGATACCGGATGGTGCCCCGGAACGGCGACCCCTTCCCCCACGCGTCGCCTGTGGACTTCACGGTCGAAGCGGATCGCTGGCTCGAGATCGAGATCCTGTTCGACACGGGGATCCGGTAGGCGCCAACGGAGGCCCGTCACCGGTCGGCTTCCTCGAACGGCTCCCTCGCCGTAGCTTCGCGGCATGACCGACTTCTCCCCCTCCGACGGATCCGTTCCGGCCCGGCTGATCACCTCCGAAGGGCGTGAGGCAGCCGTGAAGCGATTGACCGCGGCCTTCGCCGAGGATGCGATCGCCGTCGAGGAGTTCGAGCGGCGGGTGGCCGCGGTGTACAAGGCCACTTCGTCGGAGACCCTCGCCGCCCTCACCCGCGACCTCCCGACGGGAGCGACGGGTGGCTCGTCGGTACCCGCTCGGGCGGAGGCGTCCCGGGCGGTGGATGGCTCGCGGGCGCGGTCCCGTCGCATCGCATCGGTATTCAGCGCCATCGAGAGGGACGTCGCCGGGCCCATGCCCGAGATCCTTCACGTGCGCGCCGTGATGGGCTCCGTCGAGCTGGACCTGCGCGACGCCGAGTTTCCTCCGGGCCTCACCGAGATCCGTGTCCGCTCCGTGATGGGCAGCGTTGAAATCGACTTGCCCGATACGGTGCGGATCGAGAACGACGGCAAGGCCTTCATGGGGAGCTGGGTGGTCTCGTCCCGACGGCGCCGCGGACGCGAGCGTCCCGCGGACGGACCGGTGGTGCGCATCACCGGCCGTTCGATCATGGCCAGCGTCGAGGTCGGGGTCGACGACTAACCGGCGCCGGTTTCACCGGGGTTCCACTCCGGACTGCCCACGGC
>JAHHMJ010000690.1 GCA_018678395.1 Gemmatimonadota bacterium
GATGGGAGGTCGACCGGGCCCAGCGCGAGTGGCTCGAGGCCGAGGGGTCGATCCCGATCATCTGGAGCACCGGGCACCCGGTGGGCTACTGGGCGCACGATATCGGCCCGCGGCTCGGCGGCGCCGCCGGGGGGCGGCCCGCGTCGGGCGACGCCGCGCGTCCGCTGCGCGAGGGTCAGACGTTCGCCTTCGACGGGTTCTTCGGGTGGACGCGCGACGACGGGACGACCAAGACCATCTCGGTCGAGGAGATGGCCGTCGTCACCGCCGACGGCGCGGAATACCTGATTCCGCCGCAGGAGGAACTCGTCCTCATCGCGACTCCGAATCGGTGAACCTCGCAGAGACCGCCGACTCGGCCGTATGATGTCCCCCGGCCTCCCCCCACTCTCTGCTCCGGCGCGATTCCGTGAGTCCATCCGACCGTCCAGACTTCACCCAGATCGATGCCTGGGGACTCCGTCACCTGGGGGCCGTCCGCCAGGAAAACCAGGACCACTTCTTCGTGGGCGCCCTGGCTCGCGGGGGCGTCGTGGTCGACGAGTCCAGCGTTCGCATTCCGGGCGTCGAGATCCGCGAACCCGACCCGACCGTCGAGCGACTCGCCTCGCTGGCGGTCGTCGCCGACGGAGTCGGTGGACGAGCCGGCGGTGAAGAGGCCTCCCGTACGGTGGTCCAGGGGCTGGTTCGCGCCGTCGCCGAGGCGTTCGAGGAATCCCTCGACGCCGACACCGACGATCCGGATGCGATCTCGCGCCTTCTCCAGGAAGCCGCCCTGGCCTGCCACGAGACGCTGCGCAGCTCCGGGCGCGAATCCGGCAAGGCTCCCGCGACGACGGTGACCCTCTTCCTCGGACTGTGGCCCCAGGCCTACCTGCTCCAGGTCGGGGACTCGCGATGCTACATATTCCGGAACGACCACCTGCAGCAGATCTCTCGCGATCAGACGTGGGCGCAGGATCTGGTCGACAGCGGCGCGCTCAGCCGCACCTCGGCGGAGACCTCGCGATGGTCGGGCATCCTGTCCAGTGCGGTGGGCGGAGAGAACGCGACGCCCGAGGTCACGCGCATCGTGAGAGACTGGGGAAACGTCGTGCTCCTCTGCAGCGACGGACTCACCAAGCACGTCTCGGACGAGTTGATCGAGGAGCGCATCCGGTCGATGACCAGCTCGCGTCAGCTCTCGGAGCGACTGTTGGAGGACGCGCTCGAGGGCGGCGGGTCGGACAACATCGCCATCGTCGTCGGACGGACGCGGGCGCCGGGCTAGGGGACCTTCAGGCGGCGACCAGGACGAGGTAGGCGCTCACTCCGAGCCACACCACTGCGATGGCCGCGTACAGGAGCCATTCCACGGCGGTCGACTTCTGCCTCCCCTCCTCGCCGTGGTACCATGTGCCGACGAACGCGGCGAGCACCATCGCGACCGCGAAGACCCCGGCGAGGCCCACGTAGACCCGGGGATATTCCCACACTTCCCAACCGGCGACGACGAGTCCGAAGAAGCCCGCGCCCACGGCCGTCGCGGTACCAACCAGCTGCGGCACGCGGCGCTTTATCAGCTCCTGGACTTCGCCCCCCGGGAGCCCTTCACCCACGACCGCACCGCCGCCGGCAGGCTGTTGCAGGATCCGCACGACGTCGGCCGCCCGCGGGCGATGGTTCGGCTCCTTCGACATGCATCGCTTCAGGAGGTCGGCCACGTCGGCCGGGACGTCGGCCCGCAGGTCCTGAATCGCCCGCGGCTCCTGTGTCAGGTGCGCCCGGATGTAGTCGGCGTTGGAGCGCGCCTGGTAGGGTCCTTCGCCCGTGAACAGCTCGTACCCGAGGATGCCCAGCCCGTAGATGTCGGACTGCTCGGTCAAGTCCTTGTCCTGGAGCTGCTCGGGGCTCAGGTAGCGGGGGTCCCCGACCATCTGCCCCGTCTGGGTGATGCGCGACGAGTCCATTCCGCTGGTCGCGAGCACGGCTGCGATGCCGAAATCGGTCAGATAGCCCCGCTGCGCGTCGTCGTCCCAGAGCACGTTGCCCGGCCGGACGTCCCGGTGGACGATCCCCTGCTCGTGCGCCGCCGCCAGAGCCGAGGCGACCGACAGGAGGACCTGCCGGGCGTGATCGAGGGGAAGACGGCCCTCGGCCTGGAGCCGCTCCTCCATCGTGCGTCCCTTCACGTAGCGCATGACGAGGTACGGCGTGTCGTCGGGGAGCCGGCCGTAGCGATGGACGGCCACGACGTCCGGGTGCTCGGAGATCGAGGCCGCGGCCCGAGCCTCGCGTTCGAAGCGCCGCCGTACGGTCGCGTCCTCCGCCTTCCCCTGCCGCAGGACCTTGATGGCGACCAGGCGTCCGAGAGCCCGCTCGCGCGCGAGATACACCACGGCCGTTGCCCCCTTCCCGAGGGAGCGGAGGATCTCGAACTCGTCTCCGAGATGGTGTCGGAGCTGTTCGAAACGACGGTCGATGGACTCGGTCTCGGGTTCGCTCATGCCGGGAGCTTGGGGCGGGGGGGGTTCGCAGGCAAGGTGAAGTCCCCCACGGTCTAGGGAGAAGATTCCCCTACGCCCGGGCGGTGGACTTCGGGAAGCGGGTGTTTGAGCTTCGTGCGGTGCGGGGGCGTGGCCCCCGTGAAAGCCCGCAAGAGCCATCCATCGACGGAGGAGCCGTGGAAACGTACGTCTACCTGTTCAGCGATCTCGATCAGGCCGAGGCCTCGGTGAACGGAGACTGGGACGCGGTCCGCGGACTCCTCGGCGGGAAGGGTGCGAATCTGGGTGACATGACCCGACTCGGGGTGCCGGTTCCACCCGGGTTCACGGTGTCGACGAGGGGGTGCAACGCCTTCCTCGCCAGCTCGGGATCCTTCCCCGAAGGCCTCTGGGAACAGCAGGTCGAAGCGATGCAGGCGCTCGAAGAGGCGGTCGACCGAGGCTTCGGCGACCCGAAGCGGCCCCTGCTCGTCTCGTGCCGATCCGGCGCGAAGTTCTCGATGCCCGGGATGATGGACAC
>JAHHMJ010000375.1 GCA_018678395.1 Gemmatimonadota bacterium
GTCCTGGGCATCGAGGTGACCCGCATCGAGCAGCGGCTCGACGACGGCGCTTCCATCACCCTGTTCGCCGCCGAGCGCCCGCTGTCGATCCAGAACCGCGCCGGCGGCGTGAACGTCGCGCAGCGGCCACTGGACCGGAGTTGGGTCACCGCGGTCGCCGCGGTGGAGGAAGCCGTGCTGCAGGACTGGCTGGAGCGGATCCGCTAGACCAGGTCGAGGCCGGTTCCGCAGCCTCGCCATTGTCGCCTTCACGGCAGGAACCTTTCCCCGGGCTCCACGTATCGAACCATGGACCCGACTCCCTACCACGGAGCCTTTCGTGCGGCCGTTCTCGACGGTGCTCACTGCGGCCGCGGTCGCCGTCTTCGGCGTCATTCTGGCCTCGTCGTCCCCTGAGATCTCCGGGGACGGTGAGCGAGCGCGAGAGGAATCCGAGGCCGCGATCAGCGCCGCTGGAGTCGACCGGTCCCCGCCCCCCCGGTACTCGTTCTTCGCGTCTCCAGCCGGGCTCCGTCTGCCCAGCGCACCGCTTCCGACCGAGGCGCTCGGCCCCGTGCGAGCCTGGAATCCTCAGGAGCCCCAGGAGCCGGGGGGCGCCCGGAACTCGCAGGACCCCGATGGCGTCTCGCCGCTTCCCGAAGTGCGCGAGTTCTTCTTCACGCGCGCCGCCTACACGGGGTATCGCGGTCGTGGAGGCTGGGGGCGGCGACCTTCGTGGGCCATCGACTACCCGGAGGCTGACCACCACTTCATGACGGTCCTGAAGCGGCTGACCAACCTCGACGGCTACGACTGGGACAATGCCATCCGGCTCGAGGACCCCGAGCTGCGTCGCTTCCCGTTCCTGTACGCGCTGGAAGTGGGGTACATGGACCTGACCGAGCCCGAGGTGCGGGGGCTGCGCGACTACCTGGACGCGGGCGGCTTCCTGGTGATCGACGATTTCTGGGGCATGCGGGAGTGGGACAACTTCGTCTACAACATGAGCCGGGTCCTGCCCGGTCGTGAGATCGAGGACCTCTCCCTCGACCACCCGCTCTTCAACGTCTTCTACGACATCACCGAGGTTCGCCAGACACCGGCGATCGGGCGTGGCGTGAACGGACGCCCGACATGGGAGAGCCCGGATTCGAAGGTCCCGATGGTGAAGGGCATCCACGACGACGACGGGCGGCTGATGGTGGTGATCAACTGGAACACCGACCTGGGTGACGCCTGGGAGCACGCGGAGAATCCGTTCTACCCGCTGGAGTACTCCACCTACGCGTACCAGGTGGGCGTGAACATGGTGGTCTACGGGATGAGCCACTGATGGAGCGGCTCTTCGAGGCCCTGTTCAAGTTCCGTCCCCTGCTCTTCGCCGAGGGGGATCTCACCTTCACGAGTCCCTGGCCCATGGCCCTCCTGGTCCTGGGCGCAGCGGCCGTCGCGGCGGCGGCCGTCGCGACGTACGGCACGGCCGGTGGGCGCACCTCGGCCGGAGATCGCACGGTTCTGGCCACGCTCAGGCTCGCGGCACTCGGCGTCCTGACCTTCTGCCTCCTTCAGCCGACGCTGGTTCTCTCTTCGACGGTCGCGCAGCGGAATTTCGTGGGGATTCTCGTCGACGATTCGCGCTCGATGACGCTGCCCGGCGAGGACGGTCAGCCGCGCAGCGCGTTCGCGACCGAGGTGTTCGGTGCGGAGTCCGAGCTCGTCGAAGCGCTCTCCGAGCGGTTCGCGCTGCGCTACTTCCGCTTCGCCGGGGACGCGGGCCGGATTCCCGGTCCCGAGGCGCTTGCGCACGACGGTACCCGGACCGACCTCGCCTCCGCGCTCGACCGGGCCCGCGAGGAGTTGTCCTCCGTCCCGCTCTCCGGGCTGGTGGTGCTGAGCGACGGGGCCGACAACGCCGGACGCCCGCTCGCCGAAGCGCTCGTTCCGCTGCAGGCCGCATCGGTTCCGGTGTACACGGTCGGATTGGGGGCGGAGGCGCTCGATCCGGACCTGCAGGTCGGCCCCGTGGAGCTTCCGCGCACCGTCCTGCAGGGATCCGCTCTGGTCGTCGACGTGCTCGTGAGCCACCGCGGCTTCGAGGGGCGTCGCGTGCCGGTGCTCGTCGAGGACGGCGTGCGGCTGCTCGTGCAGGACACGGTAACGCTCGCCGGCCCGGACGAGCCCGCGATCGCCCGGGTGCGCTTCACTCTGGACGAGGTGGGACCGCGGCGGATTCGCGTTCGCGTGCCGGCACAGGATGGAGAGGCGGTGGCCCAGAACAACGCCCGCGACATCTCGGTCGAGGTCCGCGAGAACACCCGCAAGATCCTCTACTTCGAGGGAGAGCCGCGCTGGGACGTGAAGTTCCTCAAGCGGGCGGTCGAGGACGACCCGAATCTCCAGGTGGTCCTGCTCCAGCGGACCGCCGACAACAAGTTCTACCGCAGAGACATCGACGGGCCGGAGGAGCTGGTCGACGGCTTTCCCGACACGCGTGAGGAGCTCTTCGCCTACGAGGGCCTGATCCTGGGCAGCGTCGAGGCCAGCTTCTTCACGAGCGATCAGCTCTCGATGATCGCCGATTTCGTGTCGCAGCGCGGAGGCGGGCTCCTGACCCTGGGCGGCCGCAACGCCCTGGCCGAGGGCGGCTACGGGGGCACGGCGGTCGAGGAGGCGCTACCCGTCGTTCTGGAGCAAAGCGCTGCGGAGCCGCGGCGCGCCTACACCGAGGTCAAGGTGACCCCCACGCCCGCCGGTCGGTCGCACCCGGCGGCCCAGCTCCGGACGGATCAGGAGACGCCCGACTCGCTGTGGGAGGCCCTGCCGGTCCTGTCGACGCTCAACCGGATCGAACGGGTCAAGCCGGGCGCGACCCCGCTGCTGGTCGGCGATACCGGCGGTGACACGGACCGCATCGTCCTGGCCCATCAGCGCTACGGTCGAGGCAAATCCGTCACCCTGGCGGTCCAGGACCTGTGGATCTGGCAGATGCATGCGGATGTCCCGCTCGAGGACCTGTCGCACGAGACGTTCGTGCAGCAGATCCTGCGCTGGCTCGTCGAGGGGGTGCCCGAGCGGGTCGAGCTGCGGGCCGAGCTCGATGCGGTCGAGCCCGGAGAAGCGGTGCGCATCGGGGCCACGGTCCTCGACTCCACCTATCTCGAGGTGAACGACGCGTCGGTGCTGGCGACGATCACCGACCCCACCGGCGCGACCGAGTCCCGCCTCCTGGACTGGTCGGTCGAGACCGACGGGCTGTATGCGACCGAGCTCCGGCCCGATCAGCCCGGGACGTGGACGGTCGACGTGTCGGCCGCCCGGGGCGAGGAGATGCTCGGAGCCGGAGTGCTGCACATCGCGGTCGGGCCCAGCGACGTCGAGTTCTTCGATGCCGGACGCCGCACTGCGGTACTCGAGCGGCTCGCCGAGTCGACGGGTGGCCGCTTCTACACACCCGAGACCGTGGGCTCGCTCCCGGAGGACCTGCAGTTCACCGGCGCCGGCGTAACGGTTACCGAGGAGCGCGACCTCTGGGACATGCCGTTCCTCTTCCTGACGCTGCTCGGGCTCCTCGGGGCCGAGTGGACCTACCGCCGTTTGCGGGGACTGGTATGAGGCGCGCCGGCAGGTCGACCCGCCTCCTCGCCGCGGCCTTGGCATTCACGGCCGCGGGAGTCGCAGCCACGGCCCTTCCCGGGATCGGCGCCGCGCCGGCCCAGGCCCAGGACAGCCACCTGTTGGTGGTCGTCGGCCTGGGCGGGGACGACGCGTACCGGGAGCGTTTCCTGGGCTGGGCGCTCACCCTCCGGACCGCGGCAATGGAACGCTACGGACTGTCGGCCGAGCAGGCGGTGATCCTCGCCGAGGACCCGGAGATGGACCCCGCCGTCGTGGGGGAGTCCCGTCGGGAGCGGTTCGTCGCCGAGCTCGAGGCGCTGGCCACTCGCGTCTCGCCCGACGACCGGGTCCTGCTGGTGCTGATCGGGCACGGCAGCTTCCGGGGCGGCGAGGCGAACTTCAACATCCCGGGCCGCGACCTCGGAGCCTCCGAGCTGGGTGTGCTGCTCGACGCCGTTCCGACCGAGCGGGTGGCGATCGTCAACACGGCCAGCGCCAGCGGGCCGTACGTCCAGGCGCTGTCGGCCGCGGGGCGGACCGTGATCACCGCGACCGCCAGCGGTGGAGAGCGCAACGAGACGCAGTTCGGCGAGCACTTCGCCGCCGCCTGGGAGGACGACCAGGCCGACCTCGACAAGAACGGCGCGGTTTCGCTCCTCGAGGCGTTCCAGTACGCCCGCCGCGAGACGGCTCGTTTCTACGAAGAGCGCAATCTGCTGCTGACCGAGCACGCCCTGCTCGACGACGACGGTGACGGCGAAGGGACGCGCGAGCCGACCATCGAGACCGCGGATGGGGCGACCGCCGCGAGCTTCACGCTCGGGATGCCGGGAGCGCGCAGCGCGGCCACGGCGACCGCGACCGGCGCCGCGCGACCGATTCCGGCCACGGCCGACTCGGTCCTCGCACGGCTGTACGGCGAACGCGCCGGGCTCGAGGAACAGGTAGCCGAATTTCGTCGGCTGCGCGACAGCATGGATCCGGACGTCTACGAGTCCGAATTGGAAACCCTGCTGGTCGATCTCGCGCTCAAGAGTCGCGAGATCCGGGCGCGCGAAGGGGGCGAGGGATGATGAGGGGGCGAGGGATGACGCGGGGACGCGGCATGACGTGGCAGGGCGGCCGAGCCGCGTGGCTCGCGGTGGCGACGACGGTCGTGTGTATCGCGCCGACCGCGCTGGCGGCCCAGGACCTGGATGCCGCTCGTACGGCATTCCGCACAGGGCAACATGCCGAAGCGCTGCGGCTCGCACGCTCGGGTGGCGATGCACCGGAAGCGCTGCGGCTCCGCGCCCGCATCCTGAGCCACACCGGTGACTACGACGACGCCATCGCGCTGCTCGGAGGCGCCACCGGTCCGGCGCCCTCACCGGCTCTCGAGACCGTGCTGGGCGAAGCCCTCCTGGCACGCGGTCGGTGGGACGAAGCCGCGGCGGCCTTCGGCCGTGCAGAGGCCGGCGGCGCCCCCGATGCGCTCACCGCGCGGGTGCGCAGCGCCGAGATGCTGTATCGAAGGGGTCGCCGCGCCGAGGCGTTCGAAGTCTTCGATTCGTTCATCGACATCTACAACCGCGGGGCGCGGCTGGACGCCGAGGACCTCATGGCGGTCGCCACCGCCGTGTCGTATCTGGGGCAGCGCGCACACGTGCTCTTCCAGGACGCACTGCGCGCGTTCGATGAGGCGACGGCCGCCGATCCGGGCGACCCTCGGCCCAGGATCGCCGTGGGTGATCTCTTCCTCGCCAAGTACGAGGCCCCCTCGGCCCACGACTCGTATCGCAGCGTTCTCGCGGCGGACGCCGGTCACCCCGACGCGCTGCTCGGTGAGGCGCGGGCCCTGATCTTCGATGGCTCCCCCGGGGCGATGACCCTGATCGACCAGGCGCTGAACCGGAATCCGAACCACGTGGGAGCCCGGGTCTTCCTCGCACGGCAGCGCCTGCGCACCGAGGATTACGATCGCGCCCGAGAGGAGATCGACCGGGCGCTCGAGGTGAATCCGAGGAGTCTCGAGGCTCTCTCGGTGCTGGCGGCGATCCACTACCTGCAGGGAGATCGCACGGCCTACGATCGGGTCCGCGATCGCGCCCTCGCGCTCAATCCCGCTTATCCCGACCTCTTCAACACCGTCGCCGAGCTGGCCATCGACACCCGCAAGTACGCAGACGCCGTCGATCTCGCCCGCCAGGCCGTGCAGCGGGACTCGCTGTCCTGGTGGGGATGGGGGGTGCTGGGTACGAATCAGCTGCGCACCGGCATGATCGAGACCGGCCGTGCGAACCTGGAGCGCGCATTCGCGGGCGATCCGTACAACGTCTGGTTCAAGAACACCCTCGACCTGCTGGACACCTTCGAGCAGTACCGGGTGGTGCGTACGGACAACCTCGAGATCATGCTGCACGGCAGCGAGGCGGACCTCCTGGAGCCGTACGTCACGGCCGTCGCAGAAGAAGCCTTCGCAGCGCTGCGAGCACGCTACGGGGCGCCGCCGCCGACCCCGATCCGGCTGGAGCTGTACCCGCGCAGCGCCGATTTCAGCGTGCGCACCTTCGGGCTCGTCGGTCTCGGCGCCCTCGGGGTCAGCTTCGGCTCGACGCTGGTCATGGATTCTCCGTCCGCTCGCGAAGAAGGGGGCTTCAACTGGCAGAGCACGCTCTGGCACGAGATGGCGCACGCCTACCACCTCGCACTGAGCGATCACAACGTCCCGCGGTGGTTCAGCGAGGGTCTCGCCGTCCGTGAGCAGCGGGTCGCGCGGCCGCACTGGGGCTTCCGGGCGTCACCCGCGTGGATGCAGGCGTACGAGGCCGGTCAGATGCCGCCGGTGTCGCGCCTGAACGATGCCTTCGTACGCCCGGCATTCCCCGAGCAGGTGGTGCTGGCCTACCTGCAGGGGTCGCTCGTCTTCGACTGGATCGAAGAGCAGTGGGGGTTCGGCGTCATCCGTGCCTTCCTCGACGGGTATCGGACCGGCGCCACGACCGAGGCGCTCGCCCGCGAGCACCTCGGACTCTCGGTGGACGCGCTGGACGACGGTTTCGACACGTACGTGCGCGAGCGGTACGCCACCGAGTTCGCATCCGTGACGGGTGGCCTGCAGGCATCTCCGCTCATGTCGGCGGCGGGCGGTGGCCCGGGCCCCGCGCGAGACGTGTCAGAACTGCGGGCTCAGGCCCGCCGGACCCCCGGCGACTTCCAGACCCGCCTGCGCCTGGCTCGGGCGCTCGTCGAGATCGAGGCGTGGGACGAGGCCGAGCCGGAGGCCCGCGAGGCGCTGCGGCTCTTCCCCGAGTACGGAGGGGCCGAGGGGCCGTGGGTTCTCGTGGGGCGCATCCACGAGGCTCGGGGTGAGATCCGCGAGGCGGCAGACGCCTACCGGGCCGCCGCGCGTTTCGACGAGAGCGCCGTGCCCCTCGCTCGGCGCGAGGCCGAGCTGCGCGCAGAACTCGGAGATACCGAGGGCGAGCGCGCTGCGCTCGCTCGGGCCGTCGAGGCCTGGCCGTACGACATCGAGGTGCACGAACGGCTGGCCGAGCTGCACGCCGACGCCCGCGACACCCGAGGCGCCGTGATCGAGCGCCGGGCCGTCGTCGCACTGGATCCCGCCGACATGGCCGAGGCCCGCTACCGCCTGGCCGTCGCGTTGCGAGACGACGGGCAGCGGGACGCCGCCCGGTCCGAGATCCTGCGCGCCCTCGAGATCGCCCCGGGCTTCGACGCCGCCCTCGAGCTGCTGCTCGAGCTGCGCGGGGGCGGCGCGTGAAGCCGCTCCTCGCACTGATGGTGGCCGTGGCCGTGACGGCGGCGGTGGGCTCGGAGGTGTGGAGCGGGCGAGACGTGTCGGTGCCGGGGGGCGACGCACCGACGGAGGTCGTAGCCGCCGGCATCGCCGCAGCCTCCGTCGCCGATCGGCCGGGAGCGTTCGACACCCCCCCTCAGGACCAGCCCCCCTACGACGGTCGGGTCACCTTCGTGCGCATCGAGTTCAGCGGTGGCGGTGGCGGTCGTGGCTTCCGCGGCTTCGGCCAGGGCCCGCCGTGGTCGCACGACTGGCCACGCGCGGACCGCAACTTCTCCAGCATCCTCGGCGAGCTGACGTCCATCGACACCGACGCGCAGAATCACATCGTCCTGCGCATGGATGATCCCGAGGTCTTCAAGTACCCGCTGATCTACGCCGTGGAGGTCGGCTACTGGAACCCGAGCCGGGCCGAGATCGACGCGCTGAGCGCCTACCTGCAGAAGGGCGGCTTCCTGATCGTCGACGACTTTCAGGGCCAGCAGATCTACCAGCTGCAGGCGATCCTCGCAGAGGCCCTCCCGGGGGCGGTCATCGACGAGGTCCCGGACGACCACGCCATCTTCGATTCGTTCTACTTCATCGAAGATCCCCACTCGCTGATTCCGCCATACGGCGGCAGCCGCCCGCTCTATCTGGGTGTCTTCGAGGACAACGACCCCTCGAAGCGCCTGATGGCGATTTTCAACTACAACAACGACATCGCTGAGTACTGGGAGTACTCCGACCGGGGGTTCTACCCGGTGGACCTCTCCAACGAAGCCTATCAGTTCGGGGTCAACTATCTGATGTACGCCCTGACGCGCTGACCGCCACCAGTAGAGGATTCAACTTGACCGACGACGTGTTGCAGCCGGCCGCACCGGCGCGCTTGGAGACCGAAGACGAGGTCGCTCTCGCCGACCGCATGAAGGCGGGACGTGAGGCCATCCTGACCGAGATCCGGAAGCGGATCGTGGGTCAGCAGGAGGTCGTCGAACAGGTCCTGCTCTCGCTCTTCGTCGGCGGCAACTCGCTGCTGGTGGGCGTACCCGGCCTCGCCAAGACGCTACTGATCCGCACGGTGGCCGACGTGCTGGATCTGAGCTTCGCCCGCATCCAGTTCACCCCCGACCTGATGCCCTCGGACATCACGGGCACCGACCTGATCCAGGAAGACCCACAGACGGGTCGGCGTCGCATGGTCTTCGAAAAGGGGCCGGTGTTCGCCAACATCGTCCTCGCCGACGAGATCAACCGGACGCCCCCGAAGACGCAGGCGGCTCTGCTCGAGGCCATGCAGGAGCATCGGGTCACGGTGCAGGGCACGACCTACACGCTCGACGAGCCCTTCTACGTCTTCGCGACGCAGAACCCGATCGAGCTCGAGGGGACCTACCCGCTGCCGGAAGCCCAGCTCGACCGCTTCATGTTCGAGATCGAGATCCACCACCTCTCCGAGGAGGAGGAACTCGAGGTCGTCCGGACCACCACGGGCATCGAGACTCCGGACTTCCAGCACGCGGTCACGGGCGCGGACCTCCTCGCCTTCCAGCGGCTCGTTCGGACCATTCCGGTGCCCGACGCCGTCCTGCGCTACGCCGTGAGTCTCGTGCGCGCGAGCCGGCCGTCGAAGAACGGCGCCGCCCCGGAGTTCGTGAACAAGTGGATCGCCTACGGCGCCAGCGTGCGCGCCGCCCAGTACCTGGTCCTCGGGGCCAAGGCGCGAGCCCTCACCCTCGGGCGCTACACCCCTTCGTTCGAGGACGTGCGGGCGCTGGCGCATCCGGTCCTGCGGCATCGGGTGCTCACCAACTTCCATGCGGAGTCCGAGGGCCGGAGCAGCACGGAGATGGTCGATCTCCTGCTGGATCACGTGAAGACGCCGGCGTCGGGGCTGTAGGAAGCCGGCCGTGAGTCCCGCCCGAGCCCAGTTCCTGGACCCCAAGGTCCTGGCGCGCATCGACAACCTCGAGCTTCTCGCACGGACGGTGGTCGCCGGATTCCTCAACGGACTCCATCGCGCGCCCCATCTCGGCCTGAGCATGGATTTCGCGGAGCACCGCGCCTACGTCCCCGGCGACGATACGCGCCACCTCGACTGGCGGCTTTTCGCCCGAACGGACCGGCACTACGTCAAGCAGTACGAGGCCGAGACCAACGCCAACGTGATGGCGCTGATCGACGTCTCGGCGTCGATGTCGTACGGCAGCGACCCGGAAGGCCTCACCAAGCTCGACTACGCCCGCTTTCTCACGGCCTGTCTGCTGCACTTCAGCCGCGGTCAGCGGGACCGGGTGGGCCTGGCCACCTTCGACGACGACCTCCGCGACTACGTGCCTCCTTCGGCGCGGAATCTCGATCTCGCGCTCCACGTGCTCGATCGCGCTCGCGCGGAGCGTCGTGGCGACCTCTACCCCGCCCTGCTCAAGGCTGCCGAGCGGGTCGGGCGACGGGGCATCGTCGTGGTGGTCTCGGACTTCTACGAGGAGGTCGACCGGGCCATGGAGGCACTGCGGCTGCTGCGCGGGCGTGGTCACGACCTGCTGGTCTTCCGGGTCATGGACCCCGTGGAGCTCGAATTCCCCTTCGCCGATCCGACGCACTTCGAAGACCTCGAGACCGGCGAGCAGATGCCCGTCCTGCCGAAGAAGCTCAAAGCCGGCTACGACCGCCTCGTGTCGGAGCACGTGGCCGAGCTGGAGGAGCGTTGCACGAGTGAGCGCATGGACCACGTCCTGCTCGACACATCGAAGCCCCTGGATCTCGCCCTCTTCCGGTATCTGACGATCCGGGAGCGAAAGGCCCGGGTGCGGTAGAGCCATGCCACTCGGATTCCTCGTTCCGCTCTTCCTGGTCGGCCTCGTAGGCGTCGTCGTGCCGATCATCGTCCACCTGACCCGCAAGCAGCGGGCCGACGTGGTGCGGTTCCCGTCGCTGATGTTCCTGGAGAAGGTCCCGTTCCAGGCCGAGAGCCGTCGCCGGATCCACCACTGGTTCCTGCTTTCGCTGCGCGCGGCCGCGCTCGCGCTGCTGGCGGCCGCCTTCGCCCGACCGTTCGTGAGTGACGACGCCATCGCGGGTGCCGTCGGCGTCGGGCCCACGGAGCGGGTGATCCTCCTGGACCGCAGCTATTCGATGGCGATCGGCGAGCGCTGGAGCGAGGCCCTCGACGCCGCACGCGCAGCCACGCAGGGATTCGGCCCCCTCGACCGGGTGTCGCTGGTCCTGTTCGACCAGAGCGCCGCCGCGGCGGTGCGATCGACGTCGGACGCGTCCCGGGTGCGGTCTGCGCTCGACACGGTGGCGATCACGGACCGCGCCACCCGCTACGGCCCGGCCCTCAAGCTGGCCGAGACCATCCTGCAGGAGTCCGAGCTACCCGGGAAGTCGCTGACCCTGGTGAGCGATCTGCAGCGCGGGGGCTGGACGGGCGAGGAAGGCGTCCAGCTTCCGGAGGGGACCGAGGTGCAGACGACCCTCGTGGGGGTCGCCGCTCCGGCGAACGTCGCCGTGGGCGAGGTCGCCCTCACTCGCGATCGACTGCGCAGCGTCGAACGCGTCACGCCGGTCGCCCGGATCACCCGGACCGGGGGCGAGGGCGAACTCGACATCCAGGTCGTTCTCGAGGTCGACGGGCGCGAACTGCAGCGCCGAACGGTGACCCTGCCGGCCGCCGGTGCGGTGCCCGTCGCCTTCCAGGCGTTCACCCTGTCGAACCGGCACACGCGCGGAGCCGTCCGAATCGCGACCGCCGGGCTCTCCGAGACCGAGCTGCTGCAGGACAACGCGCGCCACTTCGTCTCGAGCCCCGGCCGGGCGACCGGCGTGCTCCTCCTCGATCCTCCCGGCCGGGGAGACGCGTCGCTCTACCTGAGGCAGGCTCTCGCCGTGGGCACTGGTGACGGCTTCCGGGTGGAGCGGGTCACCGGCGGAGTCCCGGGAGCCGAGACGCTGGCTGCCTACTCCGTGGTCTTCCTCGACGACCGACCCTTCCCGGTCGGTGCCGAGGGCGATCGCCTCCGCGCCTTCGTCGAGGCGGGTGGCGGCCTCGTGATCGCCGCCGGAAGCCGCGGGGGTTGGAGCGCCGATCGCTCGGACTTCCTGCCGGGAACGCTGGGCGGTGTCGAGGACCGCGAAGAGGGCCGTGGAGGGCGCCTCGGCTACCTCGACTACGACCACCCGGTGTTCGAGCTCTTCCGCGGGCCCCGGCGCGGCGATTTCTCGTCGGCGCGCTTCTTCCGCGCGCGCAGCTGGCAGGTGCCCCCGGGGGACTCGGTGCGCGTTCTGGCCCGGTTCGACGACGGCACGCCCGCCCTCGCAGAGCGGCGCCTCGGGGAAGGCCGCGTCCTGGTGTGGGCCTCGACGCTGGACGCGTTCTGGACCGACCTCGCCCTCCAGCCGGTCTTCGTGCCCTTCGTGCACCAGCTCGCACGCCACGCTTCGGGGCGGACCGATGTACTGGACGCCTTCACGGCCGGCCAGATCCTCGACGTCACCGACGCACGGGCGATGGAAACGGCTGGGCTGGGCGAGATCGCCGAAGCGCTGGCGTCGGAGGAGGGACGCATCGCACTCTCTCCGTCGGGAGCCAGCATCGACCTGCCCGCCGGCGACGAGCCGCACTTCCTCGAACTGGCCGAGCAGGGCTTCTACGAGATCCGCCCTCCGGGTCGGAGTGACGTGCGGCCGGTGGCGGTAGCGGTGAATGTCGATCTCGCCGAGGCCGACCTGGTACCGCTCGACCCGGAGGAGGTCGAGGCCTCGCTGCTCTCGGGCGGCGGCACGAGCGGCGTCGGCGCCGGCGACCCCGCGAGAGCTCGGGAATTGCAGAGAGAGGATCGGGAGCGCAGGCAATCGCTGTGGCGTTGGCTGCTGGTGGCGGCCTTCGTCCTCCTCGCGGCCGAGACGGTGTGGGCGAACCGGATCTCGCGCTCGGGGGTTCGAACCAAGGGGACGGGTGCTCCGCAGGGCGCCCAGGGATGATTCGGGAGATACCATGAGACACGGCGTACGTGGCGACGAACTGAGACGGATCCTGGCTTCGGTCCGGAGACGCTGGCGCACCCGCATGCTGCTGCGAGGTGCCAGCATCGTGGTCGCGGCCGGTCTGGTGGCGTTCCTCGGTTCGGCCTTCGGAGTGGAGTGGTTCCGGTTCTCGGAGGGTGCGGTCACCACCTTCCGCTGGCTGGCCTGGGGTGTCGTCTTCCTGCTGACCGCCCTGTTCGTGGTCCGGCCGCTCTTCCGTCGGGTCTCCGACGAACAGGTCGCGCTGTACCTCGAGGAGCACGAGCCCACGCTCGAAGCCGCGATCCTGGGGGCCGTCGCCGCGCGGGACACGGCATCGGCCTCGGCCGCTTCCCCCCGGATGATCGAGCGGCTCGTCGAGCGGGCGGTGACCCGGGCGCGCTCCGTCGACGACGGCAGGCGGATCGAGAGGCAAGCGATCCTGCGCCACGGGGGCGTCTTCGCCGGCGTGACGGCCGTGGCCGTCGGCATCCTGCTGTTCGGCCCGACCACGTTGCGTACCGGTGTCGGGGCCCTGCTGCCTACCCGCGCAGCCGCCGAGGTGAATCCCTACTCGATCGACATCACGCCCGGGGACCTGACCGTTGCGCGCGGGTCCGACCAGTTCGTGACGGCGCTGCTGAGGGGCTTCGCCAGCGACGAGGTCAGCCTCTTCCTGCGTGGGGGTGAGAACGAGCCCTACCAGCGCCTCTCGATGATTCCGGGGTTCGAGGTCGAGGGCGACGACAGCGAGACCCCCTACGAGCTCATGCTGCTCAACCTCCAGTCCGATACGGACTACTTCGTCGAGTCGGACGGGATCCGCTCGGCGACCCACCGGATCACGGTCGCAGACCTCCCGTACGTCGACCGGATGCAGCACGAGTACCGGTACCCGAACTACACGGGGCTGGAGGCGCGCATCGTCGAGGACGCCGGCGACATCGCCGCGCTGCGCGGCACGGCCGTCGGGGTCACGATCCAGCCGACGATCCCGACCGCCAGCGGCCGAATCCTGCTGGATGACGGGACCGTGGTCGAATTGGACGCCACCGAAGACGGGCGCCTGATCGCGACCCTCGACGTCCGGGCGGAGGGCTTCTACTCGGTCGAACTGGCCATGGACGACGGCACCCTGGTCGAGGCGTCGCCGCGCTATACCATCGACCTGCTCACCGACGCGTCCCCCCTGGTCCGCTTCGAGACCCCCGGGCGCGACAGCCCGGCCAGTCCGATCGAGGAGGTGTTCCTCGAAATCCAGGCCGACGACGACTACGGGGTGCAGGAGGTCGTTCTCGTCTACTCGGTGAACGGCCAGCCCGAAGACTCGGTTCGCGTCTACCGCCAGTCCGGCGCACCGCTGACCGAGCTCTCGGTCGGGCACACCCTCTACCTCGAGGACTACGAGGTCGAACCCGGCGACGTGATCAGCTATTACGCCATCGCCCGGGATCGTCAGGGGGCTGCCGGTGAGGTCAGCAGCGACATCTACTTCCTGAACATCCAGCCCTTCCGCCGCGAGTTCCGCGAGGCCGAGCAGCAGGGGGGAGCCCCTCAGGGAGGCGGCGGTGGTGGGGGACCGGGTGAAGAGCGTCTGTCGGAGCTACAGCGCCAGGTGGTGGCCGCGACGTTCAACCTCGACCGCGATCGCGAACGCTACGACGACGCGGAGTTCGAGGAGAGCACG
>JAHHMJ010000032.1 GCA_018678395.1 Gemmatimonadota bacterium
CTTGCACCCCTCGCCGCTCCCGCGCCGATGGCGGCCGACACCGGCGTGGTCCGCGTGACGGGCAGCGCCCGAGTCGACGTGCCCGCAGATCGGGCGCGTCTCGCCTTCGCCATGGAGACCGAGGCGAGATCGGCGGCGGACGCGGCCGACGCCAACGCCGAGCGTATGCAGGCGGTCGTAGAGGCCGTCCGAGGCGCGGTGGGCGACGACGGCCGCATCGAGACCTCGGGGTATTCGCTGCAGCCGATCTACAACCGGCCCGAGCCCGGGGCCCCCCAGGCCATCGTCGCCTACCGCGTCCAGAACCAGGTGGTGGTGACGCTCACCGACGTGGACCGCGTGGGACCGGTGCTCGACACCGCCGTGCGGGCAGGCGCGAACCGCGTCGCCTCGATGAGCTTCTTCGCCGCAGACACGCGCGCCGCTCGACTCGAGGCCATCGCCGCGGCGACGGCGCGCGCTCGGGAAGAGGCCGAGGTGCTCGCCGCGGCGCTCGGCGCCGAACTCGGGTCGGTGCTGGACGTTCGGGTCACGGGGTCCCCCGTGGCTCAGGGTATCATGATGCGCGGGGCCGAGATGGCCATGGCGGCAGACACCCCCGTCGAGCCGGGAAGCCAGGCCGTCGACGTTACCGTCAACCTGACGTTCCGGCTGGTCGAGCGTTGACGACGGCCGAGATCGGTCCGAGCTATCGGGTCCGCACGGAACCCGCGGCGCGAGATCGCCGGCTCCGCGGTCGTCGTTACGCGATTCCCTTCGACACCGTCTGGATGGAGGCCGTACGTCTGGTCTCGGGCGGCCTGCCCCACTGGGCGCTCACCTGGGAAGACGACCGCAACGGCGTCCTCGAGGCGAAGGTGCCCGAGAGAATCCTGCGGCCCGCGGGAATCGTCCGGGTCAGTGTGTTCCTCGACGACGACGCCCAGACGTGCGTCCAGATGTCGGCCGGCCCGCAGTCCGGCGGGCGCGACCTTGGCGCCAGCCGCCGTCGCGTACTGCGATTCTTCGTGGAGCTGGACGCGGCGCTGGCCCCCCGTCCGGGCCAGGTGCTCGACCCGACTCCCTCCACACGCTGATATCCGTGCGCCTCTCCTCCGCCGGCCCCGCGGCGACACTCGCCGCCCTGTGCGCCGCCGCCGTCGCGGCGTGCGGCGAGGCCCCACCGCCGGCGGACACGGAGAGTGCCGCGGTGACGGCAGCCCCTGCGGACGCACGCCCGGACACGGGGCGGGTGTACGAGCGCGCCCTGGTGTTCCTCGGCTCCGAGCCCGACAGCGTCTTCGTGGTGCCCTGGCTGCTGGACGTCCGGACGGGCGGCCCCACCACGGAGCGGCGCGCCCGCGGCTGGCTGCTGCGCGGAGACGTCTGGGACCCCTTCCTCGAAGCCCGCTGGGAGACCCCCACACTTCGCGCACCGTGGCGGCCCCTGCCCCACGGCGCCCTGCGGTTGCAGGTCGGCGACGGCGGCGGTCTCGAGGGACTCTCCTTCGTGGAGGACACCCGGCGGCTCGACCTCTCACTCGGTCCGGCCCGCGCCGAGTGGACCGGGCGCCGCGGCGAGACCTTCCGGTTTCTCGACGGCAGCCTGACCCTGGCGGAGCGATCCCTCCCCGGACTCGTTCTCGATCTCAACCGCGCCGTCGAGATCCAGGAGGGCGCTCCGGGGGACTGGATGGTGCTCGCCTCGGGGGACTCGCTGCACGCGGTCGTCCACACGCCGCTCCGTGAAGCCGAGGACCGGCCCGAAGTGTGGAGAGGGTGGGTGCGCGTGGACTTCCGCGACGTGCCCACGGCCGACCTCACGCTCGACTGGGCCGCCGTCCGCGCCTTCGAGGCGGCGCGACGGGATGTCCCGGTGGGGTGGACGCTCCGGTCCGCCGACGGCACCGTTGAGGGGCGCCTCGAAGCACGGTCCTTCCACCTGGTGGCCGGCGAAGACGCGGGTCCCCTGCTGCCGGTGGACGGGTTCTTCGACGTCGAAGGGACCCTCGTCTTCGAGGGCGCCGAGTACGCCGTTCGTGGCCTCCTGCGGCACACGCAGGGCGACTGACCTCCCTCCCCGAGTCGACCTCCCTTGTCCGAAGACCTCATCCGGGCCCTCGTCACGATCGCCTTCGGTGCGCTGGCGGGGGGGCTCACGAACACCATCGCGATCTGGATGCTCTTCCATCCCTACCATCCCCCCAGGGTCGGCGGGGTGCGCTTCGGGTGGCTCCAGGGAGCGGTACCGAAGAACCAGGCGCGCCTGGCCGCGGCGATCGGGCGGACCGTGGGCGGGAAGCTGCTCACGGCCGACGACCTCACGCGGATCTTCGCCGAAACGGAGTTCCGCGCGGCGTTCGACGAACGGCTGGCGGCCTTCCTCGACGATGTCCTGCATCAGGAGCGTCCCTCGCTGCGGGACCTCCTGCCGCCGGAGGTGGCGCCCGAGGTCGAACGACTCGTCGAGAGCCTGCTCGAACACTCGCTGGAGCGGCTGGACGGATACCTCGCCTCGGACTCGTTCGATCGGGCGATGCGGGATCGGACCGAGGGAATCGTCGCGGCCGTGGCGGACGAGCCCATCTCGGGGCTGCTGACTCCGGCGCGCGAGGTCGCGGTCGCCGAGGCGGTCGAGTCCTGGCTCGTATCCGCGGTCGAGGGGCCGGACTTCCGCAGCGCGCTGGACGACTACCTGGCCCGGGGGGCGGATTCGCTGCTCGAACCGGAACGGACGTTCGAGGAAATCCTGCCGCTCGGACTCGTCGGATCGCTGGAACGCGCGGTCGGCGGCTACCTGCCCCTGGCCATCGAACGGCTCGGATCGCTGCTCGACGACCCCGTGGCGCGGGCGAAGTTCGAGCGCACCCTGCGGGAGCTGTTCCAGCGCTTCCTGGGCGACCTGAAGTTCCATCAGCGCGTCGTCGCGCGGCTCGTCGTCACCGAAGACACCGTCGACCGGGTTCTCGATACGATTCAGGAGGAGGGCGCCGAGCGCCTCTCGGAGATGCTGCGCGAACCCGCCATCCAGGAGGCGATGGCCAAGGGGGTGAACGAGGCGATCGTCGACTTCCTGCGGCGGCCCGTACGCTCGATCCTCGGCCCGCCCGACTCGGCCAGCGTGGTCGACGCCCGGGAGACGCTGGCCGAGTGGCTGGTGAACGTGGCCCGCGACGCGCAGACCCGCTCGTTCGTGGTCGAGAAGCTCCAGCAGGGCCTCGACAAAGCCGGCGCGCGCACCTGGGGCGACATCCTGGAGCGCATCCCGCCGGACCGGATCTCGGAGTGGTTGATCACCGCCGGACGGAGCGAGCCCGTCCGCACCATCGCCCGCGACCTCGCCGGACGACTGGCGGACACCGCGTTGTCGCGTCCCATCGGCACGCCCGCGCGGTGGCTGCCCGAGGATGCCCCGTCACGGCTGGAGCGGGGACTGGGACCGGTGCTGTGGGACTGGCTGCAGGGCCAGGTGCCGACGGTGATCCAGAGGCTCGACGTGGGCCGGCGGGTCGAAGACAAGGTCATGGAGTTCCCGATGCCCAAGCTCGAAGCGCTGGTGCGGCGGGTGACCGACCGGGAACTGCGGCTGATCGTGCGCCTGGGCTACCTGCTGGGCGCCGTCATCGGGACCGGACTCGTCGCGATCGACCGCCTCTGGGGCTGACGAGCCGACGCTCCGTCAGTCGGAGTGGTCGTCGTCGGGGAACGCGGTACGGAAGTGGCGCCGGGATTCGGCACGCCGGCGATCGGAGGCTCGTTCGTCCTTGCGCCACCAATCGAGCGGAGTGAATCGCCGCTTCACCTTGCGACGCTTGGATCCTCCGCGGGCCATCAACTGCTCGATCTCGTCGGTGCTCTGCTCGAACCGGCCCGGCAAACCCAGCCAGACGCCGAAGAGGACCGCCACGACACCGATGAAGATCTCGAGAAGCATCAGCGCTTCTTGAAGCTCTCCATCGCCAGGATGCCGAGGCCGAAGGAGAGAATGATCGCCACGGCGTTCGTACCGACGGCGACCATCGCCACCACGGTCCAGAACACCAGGTGGGTCACCAGGTAACCGCCAGGAACCAGATCGCGCATCGAATTCGTGGTAGGAGGAGTGTTGCGGCTGCTAAACCCGGCGCCGTCCCGAGTTCCCGGGGGTCGGCGCGTCGTCAATCGATGCGGGGCGCCTCGTCGTCGAGAACGCTCTCCGCCCGTTTGCGGGCTTCGGAAAGATACGGCATGTCGAGGTCCAGGAGCTTGCTCACCTTCCGCATGAGGTAGTCCTCCCGGGCGCTCAACTCGCCGTCCGAGTAGACCAGCCCCCACATCACCTCGGCCAGCACCATCTTCTGGCCGAGCGAGTAGTGCTCGCGGATCAGGTTCGTGAACTGCCAGAGATCCGGCGCACCCCGGCGCTCGAGTTCGGCGTGGTGCAGCAGGTCGTCGGCCTGATGGTGGTCGAGGCCGAAATGCCGCCGCACGGCGCCTTCCAGGTGAGCGCGCTCGTCGTCCGTGAACTCGTCGTCGGCGTGCGCCAACTCGAGCAGGAGCGCACACGCGGCCAGGCGGAGATCGCGATCCCGCGTCTGGGGAGGCGCGTCCTCGGCCGGGAGCATGGACGACTGGAAGAACTTGCGGAGGGCGTCGAGCATGGCCGCAATCTAGACCCGGCCGACCGCGACGTCATCCTCGGTCGTCGGCGGATCGATCGGCGATGGTGCGGCGGGCCGATCGGCGACGCGCCATCGGACGGGCCGCGTCAGTCGAGAGTGCGCATCCGATCCAACCCCGCCCGCAGCGGGAGGACGATCGCGAGCGCGGTCACGGCGAGTGCACCGCCGAAGCCCGCGACGAGGACCCCCGGGCCGATGGCCACACCGCCCTGGAGCTCACCGGCGAGGTAGCGATACACGGGCCACCCCTCCAGCACGACCACGGCCCCGAGGTAGAGCACGGCGGCCATCATGAAGAGCAGACCGCCGAACGAGGTCGGGATCTCGGCCACGTTCTCGGTATCCAGATTCGGGAAGAGGGCGCCGAGCCCGAGTGCCATCGCCGTGAGGGCGAAGGTCATCGCGATCATCGTGACCGTGGTGAGCGCGAATACGAAGGGGGTGCTGTCCAGAAGCCAGTTGGTGCCCATGATCAGGGGCACGGCGATCACGAGGAGCGGTACCGTACCTACCCAGTACTTGGCCCAGAATACGGTCCGGACGTCCACGGGCGCCGAGCGCAGCAGCCACATGACGCGGCCCTCGATCGACATCGCCGGAAACACGAACCGGGCGGCCACCGCGGCGACGACGAACCCGGCCAATCCCAGGTTCAGAAACGACACCACCGTAACCAGAACGAAGGACACCTGCTCGCCCGTGTAGAGCGGCAACTGTCGGATGTTGTACACGTACACGACGATCAGAACGCCGAGCAGCACGAGCTGCGACCACTGCGTCGTGTCGCGGAAGAAGACGCGGATCTCCTTCTCGACCAGCTCCCGCGTAGACGGCTTCATCCACGAAAACAGCCGGCCCAGCTTTCGGGACCGGACCCGGTCGGGACGCCGGTCGGCGCCCTCCTGGGCTTTGCTGAACCCGCTCGCGTAGTAGCGCCGGTGCAAGGCGGTTCCGATCACCACGAAGGCGGCCGCGGTAAAGACCAGCAGCAGGAACGGATGCCAGTCGGGCACACCGTTCAGTCGCGTCATCAGGGCGTCGGCGGCCCATTCGCTGGGCAGCCAGGGCGACGTCGGCGTGCGCAACACGGCCATGAAGTCCACGAGGTCGCGGAATTCCTCGGGCCGCATGAGCCGCTCGGGGCGCAGGAAGCGAAAGAAGGTCACGACTCCCGCGACGGCGAAGAGACCGACGAGCGCCAGCAGGTCTCGCGTGCGGCGCGCGGGGAAGACGTTGACCAGCATCAGCGTCACCGCCGAACCCGCGACCGCGGGCAGCACGAGGAACGCCCCGAGAACGCCGAACGCCGTCGCGTAGTAGTCCAGGCCGGCTCCGTATACGACCCCGTACGCGGCCAGAATCGGCACGGCCATCAGCGCGACCATCCATGACGAGTCGAGGACGGTCTCGGTCAGCCGCGCGCCGTAGAGATCCCCCGGCCGGACCGGGGCCGCGACGAGGAGCTCCAGGTCCTCACTGAGAAAGAACGTCGACAACGCCGTGATGACGTTCGACAACAGCAGGATCATGAAGAACGTCAGGAAGGCGAGCCCGAGCAGCTTGGCCGCGAGCAGGTCTCCGATCCCCTGGGTATTCCGGAAGTACAGCAGCATCCGGAAGATCACGACGAAGACGAAGCTCCAGAAGAAGAGCCCCACGAAGCCGAGCAGACCGGCCTTGAGCATCCGGCCCCGCGCCGACCGCGCACGGTTGATCTTCGTGCGGACCTTGGGCCCCACGAGAAAGCGCCAGCTGCGCCTGGGCTCGGGGGCGGCGACCCAGTCGGAGGGCCGCAGCGCCGCGGACTCGGCCGGCGTCATGCCGGCACCGCCTCGCGCTCGGGGCTGTGGAGGGCGGCCACCACGTCCGCGACCGCGTCGCCCCCGGTGACCTTCAGGAAGATGTCCTCGAGGTGATCGCCGCCGTCGGACGCCTCGGCCCGCAGCTCGTCCATGGTGCCCTGGGCGATCACGTTGCCGCCCTGCAGGATCGCAATGCGGTCGCACAGCGCCTCGGCCACCTCCAGGGTGTGCGTCGAGAGGAAGACGGTTCCTCCCTCGTCGGCGAATGCCCGCAACAGGTCCTTGAGGATGCGCGCCGAGCGCGGATCCAGACCGACCATCGGCTCGTCGACCACGACCAGGCTCGGGTGGTGCAGGAATGCCGACGAGATCAGCAGCTTCTGCCGCATGCCGTGCGAGTAGCTCTCGACCAGCTCGTCCTTCCACGGGGTCAGGCTGAAGAGCTCGAGCAGTCGATCCGCCTGGGCCTCGACCTCGTCGCCCTCCCGCCCCCACAGCCCACTCACGAACCGCAGGAACTCGCCGCCCGACAGCTTCTCGTAGAGGTAGGGACGATCGGGGATGTAGCCGACCCGCTGCTTCGCCCGCTCGGGCGACCGGTGCAGGTCGTCGCCGCCTACGAGAATCCGTCCCTCGGTGGGCTGGAGGATTCCCGCGACCATGCGAATCGTCGTCGTCTTGCCGGCGCCGTTGGGCCCGAGGAATCCGAAGATCTCTCCGGCTCGCACCTCGAGATCCAGGCCGTCGACGGCGGTGAACGAGCCGTAGCGCTTGCGCACGGATTCGAGACGGAGCATGGGGGTCGGGTCAGTCTGCACGGAAGTTCTCCACGACGTCGATGTCCAGGCGCCCGATCAGGCGCACGAGTTCGACCTGCTGGGCGAGGCCACCGACCACGAAGCGGATGTGCGCCGCGTCGGCCGGGAACTGCCCGAAGGTCGGGTCGACCGCGACCCATTCGCCCAACCAGACCTCCGGCCAGGCGTGGTAGAAGAAGGAGCCGTCCAGGTAGACCAGCCCCACGGCGGTCCGAGCCGGAAGCCCCAGCGCACGCGCCAGCGCGACGTAGAGGACCGTGTGCTCGTTGCAGTCCCCCTGGAGGGTCTCGAGCACCTGTACGGCCGAGGGGACCGAGAACGTGATCGACTTCTCGAGCATGCGGTGGACCCCGACCGCGAGCTCCTGCGCCACCCGGCGCGGATTGCGGGGGCCGTAGACCGGTCGGCTCGTGAGCTGTTCGGCCATCTCGATGATGCGAGGGTCGGCGCTCTGGATCAGCGGCTCGGGCTCGAGCGCCTCGCGCAGATCCATGCGCGGATACGGCAGGCGGAAATCCGTCTCGATCGTGCTCCAGTCTTCCTTGCGCACGATCAGGGTGTCGCCGCGCAGCGTCTGCCGGCCGCCGTCGAGGTCGAAGCCGTCCAGATCGACGCCCGAGAGGACGAACCGCAGTTCGTCGTACGCCGTGGCGTCCTCGAGGTCGACGTTGCTCTGGATGGCGGTGGCGAGGATCACGTCCTCGTCGGTCGAGAAGCCGGCACCGCGCGCTTCGGCGACGGCCTGGCTCGACAACTCGAACTCCGTCTTCTCCATCGCGAAGCCGAGCGGCGACTCCGAGCGCAGCACGCGACCGTCATCGTCGACCCAGCTCTCGATCGAGACGCCCCCGAATACCTCGGCGATCCGCCATGCGGGGACGGAATCCCACGAGGCGGCTTTCCAGCGGCCGGCCGCGTCGATCGAGGCGCTGTCGGGCACGACGAGCGTGTCGTGCTCGAGGACGCGCACCTCGACCGGCCGCGTCGACAGCGTCGAGGGGTCGAAGACGGGTACCCGCACGCGGGAGCCGACTTCGAGGTCGCCTGCCATCGCGATGCGGATCGGCACGATCGCGGCGAAGACGGGCGCCTCGGCCAGGCGGTAACTGACCGTCTGGCGGCTTCCCTGTGAGACGATCTCGACGTCCAGCAGCGTATCGCCCCGCACCGTCCCGTTCGCCTCGAAGCGCCCGACCTCCGAATCGAGGCTGAAGGTGAAGTCACGCATCTGGAGCGACGGATCGAGGTCGACGCGCGTGCGCACCACCGCCGTGCCGGTCTGTCCGAGTGCGGGGAGTTCGAGCGCGAGGTAGTCCTCGAGAACGAATCCGTCCGGCACCGTATCGAGAGCGGATGTGGCCTGGCCGACGGCCCGACCGCCCATGGTGAGCGAGTAGAAGCTCGTACCGGGGTTCAGCGAGAGCGCCGCCGCGGCCAGCCGCTGAAGCTCGGGCGCGAAGTATTCCCGCCGTACGTGGCTGGCCAGCAGCAGAACCCACGCCACCAGGATCAAGCCCCCGAACCAACGGCCCCTGAGACCGCGTCGATCGTTCATGCCTGCTCACCTCCCACGATGCGTCCGAAGACGTCCCGGTCGTATTCCGATTCCACCACCACCACCACGTCGGTCGGCTGCTCGTGGCGCATACGGTGCTCCGTCACGGCGGCCGCCATCGCGCGGGCCGCGTCGTCGGACTCGAGTTGGCCCGCGTGCGTGCCGAGCGGAGGAAAGGCCAACGCCTCGATCCCGAAGTCCGCGGCGCGGGCGAGTGCGTTCGCCGTGGCACGGCGCACGGTCTCTACCGTGACGGGCTCCTGCTCGGACTGAAGCACGACGTGCAGGAGAAACCGAACGGGCAGGTCTCCACCGGGCGTCAGCACGGCGCTGCCCAGCGGGAGTTCACCCATGGCTTCGAGGCGGTTGAGAATGTCGGGTCCGGCCGCCGTTTCGATACGGCGAGCCACCGGTGTGACCGAGGCCCCGTCGGATCGGGCCGGCCGCACCACGCATTCCCCTTCCCAAAGCTCCAGGACCTCACGGACGACGCGGATCACGACCCTCTCGCTGTAGCGGCAGCGGATCGTCTGCGGTGTCGTCTAGGGTGGCGACACCTCGGAGCGGATCCACGACAGATAGGCGTCGAGCCCCCCCTCGATCGGGAGCACGACGAACTCGGGCACTTCGTAGGGGTGGAGCGTCTCCACCCGTTGCCGCAGAGTGTCGACGGTATCCGCGCGCGTCTTGAGCAGGAGCAGGACCTCTTCGGCCTCCTCGACCGCGCCCTGCCAGCGATAGACCGAGCGGAGGCCGGGCACGACGTTGACGCAGGCCGCGAGAGCCTCGCCGACCAGGGTTCGCGCAAGGTTGAGCGCGACGGTCTCGGAGGGGGCCGTGACCAGCACGATCCGGACCGGCGCGGGGGGGCCGGCCGCGGTCACTCCGTGAACACCGAGCGGTGTTCGTTCGCCTCGTCGTAGAAGCGGTCGATGAGGTCCGCGAAGCGCTCCTGTACCACCCGCCGACGCACTTTCATGCTCGGGGTCAGGGTGCCGGCCTCGATCGTGAACTCGTCGGCGAGCAGGGCGATCTTCTTGGGCGTCTCGTAGCGCGACAGTTCACCGAGGTGCTCGACGACCTCTCGCTCCATGTGCGCCTGGACGGTGGGATCCTGCAACAGGGTGCGCCGGTCACCGGGAGCCACGCCGTTCGCGCGTGCCCACGCTTCCAGCGGCCCGAAGGCCGGCACGAGCAGCAGTCCCGGGAACTTGCGCTTGTCGCCCACCATCACCACCTGCTCGACGAACGGATTCGTTTTGAGCCGGTTCTCGATCGGTTGCGGCGCGATGTTCTTGCCGCCCGCGGTGACGATGATGTCCTTCTTGCGATCGGTGATGCGCAGATAGCCGTCATCGGTCAGCTCCCCGACGTCTCCCGTGGCGAACCAGCCCTCACCGTCGATCACCGCAGCGGTGTCTTCGGGGCGCCCGTAGTACCCCTTCATCACCTGGGGCCCGCGCACCAGGATCTCTCCGTCGTCCGCGATGCGGATCTCGGTACCCGGGACCGGTGGACCGACGGTGCCGATCCGGATCGCATCCCGCGGGTTCACGTTGGTCACCGGCGAGGTCTCGGTCAGCCCGTAGCCTTCGAGAATGGGCAGCCCGACCGAGAAGAAGAAACGGGCGATGGCCGGCTCGAGGGGTGCTCCACCGCTCACGAACCAGCGCAGGCGTCCCCCGACCCCCTCGCGGATCTTGCGATACACGAGGCGGTCGGCAAGCGCCCGCCGTGCCGCCAGGAACGGCCCGACCGAGGCGCCGTCGAGCACCGCGTCGGCCCACTCCCGGCCCACCGCGGTGGCCCACCGGATCAGGCGCAGCTTCACACCCTCGGCGTCCATGACCTTGTTGTAGACCTTCTCGTACAGGCGCGGCACCGAAACCGCGACGGTCGGCCGCACCACCCTGAGGTCTTCGGCCACGTTCCGGATGTCGCGCGCGTAGGCGAGCGTGCACCCCGACGTCAGCAGCAGGTAGTCCACCATGCGCTGGAGCACGTGGCTCAGCGGCAGGAAGCTCAGGGTCACGTCGTCCGGGCCGACGTCCAGGATGTTCGCGCACGCCCACACGTTGGAATGCAGGTTGCCGTGGGTGAGCATGACCCCCTTGGGATTCCCGGTCGTGCCCGAGGTGTAGAGGATGGTCGCGACGTCCTCGGGGCCGATCGCGCGGGCGGCCGCCTCGAACTCCGAGGCCGGGGTGTCGCCGAGACGCTCACGGCCTCGCGCACGCAGATCGTCCCACTGGACGACGCGCGTGGACGGCGTCGACACGGGCTCGAAGGCGATGACCGTCAGATCCAGGCCGGCTTCGTCCGCGGCGGCCAGCGCCTTGTCGACCTGTTCGCGGGTCGACGCGAACACGGCGCGCGCGCCGGAGTTCTCGAGGATGTAGGCGATCTGCTGCGCGATCAGCGTCGAGTAGACCGGTACGTCGACGATCCCGGCGAGCAGACAGGCGTAGTCGGCGATCGCCCACTCGGGCCGGTTCTCGGACAGCAAGGCGACCCGATCCCCCGCCTCGATGCCGAGGAAGGCGAGCCCCGCAGCGATCTCGCGGGCCTGCTCGGCGACCTCGTCGTAGGAGAGGTCGGCCATCTCGTCCCCGCGACCGGTGAAGCGGCGCAGCGCCGGGGCGTCACCGAAGCGGTCGACGGCGTCGAGAAAGAGGGTGCAGAGCGTGCCGGGGGGCGCCGTGCCGTCGGTGGAGGCGTAGGTGCGAGGCGACATGGGGCCTCCGGCCTTCAGCCGAGGTCGATGTGAATCCGTACGTCCAGATCTTCGCGGAGGCTGTGGAAGACGCTGCAGTAGGTGTCTCGCGACAGGGCTACGGCGCGCTCCACCTTGCTGCGCTGCTCTTCCGACGGCCCGACCACGCGGACCGTCATCGACACCGACGTGAAGCGGCGGGGCGGGTCCGTCGCCCGGTCCGCCTCGATCTCGATGTCGAGATCCTCCACGGGCACGCGCCCCTTCTGGAGGATCATGACGATGTCGATGCCCATGCAGCTCGCCAGGCCGACGAGGACCATGTCCATGGGCGAAGGAGCCGCGCTCCCGGCGCCGTCCACGGCCGTCGCGGGGCCACCCACGTGACCCCCGGCGAAGCGGTCTCCCTCACCGGTCCAGCGGACCTTGACGTGCTTATCCGCCATAGGGCTCCGCCCCGGACGGATCGGCGTCGAGCATCTCGCCGCGCAGTTGAGCGAGCGTCGCCTGGGCGTGCGCGATGTGCTCGCGCGCATCATCGCCCGACGGCGCGTGCTCGAGGAACGCCCTCAAATGACGCTCCGCGTCTTCGTGGTGTCCACCGCGCAGGTAGATGAACGCGAGGCCGTAGTGCGCACCCGAGGCATCCGGATCGTTCTTGAGGACGTGCCGGTAGGTCTTGGCCGCCTCTTCGGTCATCCCGATCCGCGTGTAGGCGATGGCGATCTGCTGCAGCACGACCGGATCGCCGGGTGCTTCCTTCAGGGCCAGCCGGAACGACGTGAGCGCCTCGTGGAACTTTCCGTCGCGCAGCATGTCCAGACCCTCCCGGTAGTAATCCACCTGGTCGGGCTCGGCGGAGCCGCCGAAGAGCTTGTTCCAGAGGGACATCGCACCGCGGAGTTGAAGGATCGGACCGGGACCGGCTGAACCTACCTACGCCCCAGAACCCGCGCAACGCGGGCCCATTCAGCCGTTCAGCGACCTGCCGCGGCGAGGCCGGGGCCCTGGACGAAGCGGGTCAGTCCCGCCCCGCCGAGTCGGGCCTGTATGCCCTCGGGCGGCTCGATGACCACCAGCCGACGTCGAGGGTCGAGCAACCGACCGAGCGTACGGAGCCGCTGCGGCGAGGCGTCGTCGCCGAGCAGGGTCACGCCGCCGAGCGTGCCCTCGGGGAACGGCCATGCCTCGCCGACGACCACACCGCTGGTGCCGGGGACGGCATCCGCCGGTGACGCCAGCAGCGTCACGATTTCGACCTCGTCGGGGAGCACTTCGAGCAGGTGCGGGGCCCACACGGCCGCACCGCCCACGAGCAGCACCGGCCTTCCGCCTTCGATCGCGCCCATCGCAGCGGCGAGTCCGGTCGCGAACTGCCGGGGCGGGATGCCCGACTCGGGCTCCGGGGCCGAGTGCGCCCGCTGGCCGCCGGTCTCGATCGGGGCGCGAGGAGACGGCCGCAGGTCGGCGACACCGTTCTCGATCGGGTATCGCTCCCGGCAGTTCGCGCACCCCAGGTACCCCTCGGAAACGCGCCGCTCGGCCATGGCGGACGTCATCAGGACGAGCCCGAAGCCGTGCCCGCAGCGCGGACAGTGCAGTCGGTCGGTGAGCAGAAGGTGCATGTCGATACCGGCTCGCCGGGCGGGGGTCCGCGTCAGCCGTGGCCGTCGAGGCGCGGAGACCGGTGCGCGGGCGCCCACGCGGGCACCGGCCCGTACTGCGCCCACTGCGTCGGCGTCTCCCAGATGCGCGCGTAGAGCAGGCCGTCCGCGATCTCCGCCGGCAGCCGCTTCTTGAGCTCGTCGTAGAACCAGCGCGCCTGGTTCTCGGCGCTCGTCTCCACGTCGGCGAAGTAGGGCAGCTCGTTCAGATTGTAGTGATCGAGCAGCTCGGCGAGCGCGCGCAGTTCGCGCTTGAGATCGACGAAGTCGAACGCGATGCCGGACTCGTTCAGCTCGGCCGCCTGGACCGCGGCCTCGACCACGTAGCGGTGCCCGTGCAGGCGGTTGCACTTGCCCTCGTAGTTGCGCAGGAAGTGGGCGGCGTCGTAGTGGGCCTGCGCGCTGACCGTGTACATGGAGTTCTATCCGGCTTCGATCTGGAGGAGGGGCAGCCGCACGTGCTCGGGGCGACTCAGCACGAAGAGCACGGTATCGGCTACGTCCGCCGGTCGGAGCATGGCGCTGCGCGGCGGCAGCGCCGGGTCGCCGTCGGGGTCCAGAGCATCCCAGAGCGACGTGTCCGTTGCGGACGGCTCCAGCAGCGTCGCCGCGACGCCGGAGCCGCGCAACTCCTCGACCAGCACTTCATGGAGCCCCCGGACCCCGAACTTCGAGGCACCGTACGCTCCATTGCCCGGCAAGGCGCGCCTCCCCGCGACGGACCCGACGTTGACGATGCGGCCCGACCCGCGCTGCAACAGCGCCGGCAGGAGCGCCCGCAGGACCAGGAAGGTGCCTCGCAGGTTTACTGCGAGCATCCGGTCGAACGTCGCCACCGACGTCTCGGCCAGCGGCTCGAGTGCGAAGGCCCCGGCGGAGTTCACGATGTCGGTCGGCGGTCCGCCCAGCCGGTCCTGCAACTGGTCCAGCGAGGTCCACACCGACGCCTCGTCGCCCAGGTCGGTCGGCCAGACGTCGCCTCCCGACCCGCGTGCCAGCGTCGCGACGTCCGCCGGGTCGCGGCAGAACACATGCACGGCGCCCCCCGCTTCGGCTACCGCCTCG
>JAHHMJ010000327.1 GCA_018678395.1 Gemmatimonadota bacterium
CGATCGGGATGCGGTGACGACAACGGTCGTCGCGGCGGCGGACCTGTCGGTGACGAAGACGGGTGCGGCGGTGGACACGGCGGGTACGGCGATCTCGTGGACGGTTCAGGCGTCGAATGCGGGGCCGAGCGATGCCGCGGGGGTGGTGGTGAGCGATACGCTGCCGGCCGGGTTCACGTTCGTCTCGGCGAGCGGTGGCGGCACCTATTCGGCGACGACCAACGCGGTGACGTGGACGGTGGGCGGGCTGGCCGACGGCGCGTCGACACCGGTCTATGCGGTGAACGCGACGATTCCGGCGACGGCGAGCGGCGCGGTGACCAATCGTGCGCGCGTCGCCGCGACGACCCCCGACCCGACGGCCGGCAACGATCGGGATGCGGTGACGACGACGGTCGTCGCGGCCGCGGACCTGTCGGTGACGAAGACCGGGGCGGCGGTCGATACGGCGGGCACGGCGATCGCGTGGACGGTGCAGGCGACCAACGCCGGTCCGAGCGACGCGACGGGGGTGGTGGTGAGCGGCACGCTGCCGGCGGGCTTCGCCTTCGTCTCTGCGACGGGCGGGGGCACGTACTCGGCGCCGACCAACGCCGTGACCTGGACGGTGGGCGGGCTGGCCGACGGCGTGTCGACGCCGGTCTACACGGTGAACGCCACGATTCCGGCGACGGCGAGCGGGCCGGCCACCAATCGAGCTCGCGTCGCCGCGACCACCGCCGACCCGACCACGGCGAACGACCGCGACGCGGTCACGACCACCATCGCCACGGCCGCGGACCTTTCGGTGGCCAAGACGGGTGCCGCCGTCGACACGGCGGGGACGGCGATCTCGTGGACGGTGCAGGCGACCAACGCCGGCCCGAGCGATGCCGCCGGCGTGGTGGTGAGCGACACGCTGCCGGCGGGCTTCACCTTCGTCTCTGCGACGGGCGGGGGCACGTACTCGGCGCCGACCAACGCCGTGACCTGGACGGTGGGCACCCTGGCCGACGGCGCGTCGACGCCGGTCTACACGGTGAACGCCACGATTCCGGCGACGGCGAGCGGGCCGGCCACCAATCGAGCTCGCGTCGCGGCGACGACCGCCGACCCGGCGGCCGCCAACGACCGCGACGCGGTGACGACGACGATCGCGGCGGTGGCGGACCTGGTTGCGGGGGCATCGGGCCCTGCCACCGCGGTGCCCTCGACCCAGATCACCTTCACCGCGTCCGTCACCAACGTCGGCCCGAGCACGGCGACGGCGATCGTGGTGACGGACACGCTTCCGGCCGGGGTCACCTTCGTGTCGGCGACCGGCGGTGGCGTGTATTCGGTCACCGACAACGTGGTGACCTGGCCGGCGATCGCATCGATCGCCCCGGGCGCGCCTGCCACGACGTTCGACGTCGTCGTGGACGTGGACGCCGGCACGAGCGGGGCGATCACGAATATCGTCGGGGTCGTGGGCGCCGAGGCCGATCCGGTGCCGGGCGACAATCGTGCGACCAGCGTGACGACCGTGTCCGCCCCGTCGCCGCAGCCCGCACCCGCACCTGGGCCAGCCTCCCTGCGGGTACCGGTTCTCGAGACGCCGCGCCTCGAAGCGCCGCGCCTCCGGTCCCCCTGAGGGCGCGAAATCAGTCGATTCGGTGTAGGATAGCCCCTCATGGCGAACTTGCGGGGAATGCATCGATGACACGCGACCGCGCGGACGATCGGAGGGACTTCCAGGACGACGACGTGCCCGGGCCGCATGCGGTCCCGCCGCGGGTCTTCGTCTGGGGCGACGCGCGTGCGGAGCCGGGGCTGTTCCAGAAGGTCCTGGCGCGATTTCGCCGCGCCGCGCCGCGAGTGCGCTCTTCCGATCGGGGCCGGGCCGACCTCCCCCCCGCCGTCTTTCGGCCGCCGGTGACCCGCCGGACTCCGTCCGGCACGCCCGCCGCTCCGACCGCGTCCGGACCGTCGACGCCTTCCCTGGAGCGCCCGGCGGTCGATGGTTGGGAGCCGCCGGATCTCACGGTGGACCCGGAGCCGGTCGAGGCGGCGGCGCCGGAGAGATCCGGGGCGGGGACGACGGCACCCGCCGTCGAAGTCGCTGGCCATGGACCCGGCCCCATCCATCGTGCGACTCTACAGCTTCTCCCCGGTCGTCTTCGTCCCCTCGATCCGGACATCGTGCGTGAGGAGATCCGCTTCGTTCGGCCTTCGGGGCGGGATGCAGTGGTCACGCTCGGATGGGCGGAAGGCGAACCCCCGGACCACATCACGGTAAACCATCCTTCGGTACACGAGCTCCACGCCCGGATGACGTTCATCGACCGGATCTGGCGGATCGAGAGTCTCGTGGAGCGAAACCCGGTGCTCGTGAACGGCGAGGCCGTACCGGTGGGAACCCCACCTCGAGAACTCCAGTCGGGCGACGAAGTCCGGCTGGGTGACGCAAGCTTCGACTTCGTGATGCCGTGACGGTAGGACCGACATCGAGTGGATGGCACGTGGCGCTGCGTACCGACGCCGGGCGCCGCGAGGGCAACGAGGACTCCGTTCTCTCGATGCGCCTCGCGAGCGGCGCGCTGGTCATCGCCGTGGCCGACGGCATGGGAGGGCTCGAGCTCGGAGACGTCGCGAGTCGCACCGCTCTCCAGGCGCTGCGGGGTGCGATGACGAATGGGGCGACGTTGGAGGAGGCGGTCCAGGAGGCGAATCGGGCCGTGCACGTTCGCGCTTCGGGTCGGGCTATGGGCACGACGCTGGTGGCCGCCCTCGCCGAAGACGCGCGGGTGACCGTGGCCAACGTCGGGGACAGCCGTGCGTATCGGTGCACGCCGCTCGGCCTGCGTCGGATCACGGTCGACCACACTCACGGCGAAGAGGCGCGGCAGGCGGGAGCCGCAGCGCCGACGGGTGCCCTCGCGGATCGCTGGGCCAGTGCCCTGACGCGCTCCCTCGGAACGCGTCCGGAGGTCGAGGTGGATGTCTTCGGGCCCTTCGATATGGACGATGGCGAGTGCGTGCTCCTCTGTAGCGACGGTGTGCACGGCGTCCTGACGGACGAGGCGATCGAGCGTTGGAGCCAGGACCTGCGCGACCTCGACGGCGCGGTCGAGGTGCTCCTGCGCAGCGCCCTGGACACGGGTAGCGAAGACAACGTGTCGGCCGTGGCACTGCACCGTCCCTCCCGTGGGCGGGGCGTGCAGTCGGCGGCGCTGCGGCGCAAGGGTTCGGCGTGGGATCCGAGGCTCCTGGTCGAGCGGAGCCCGGTCCCGAAGCCGTCGCGGTTCGGTGTGAAGGGGATCCTGCTGGGCCTGATCGGGGTCGCTGCGGCCGTGGTCGGTGGATGGGCGGTCTGGATGAGGATGCAATGAGCGGATTCGATCCGCGCGAGGGCGATGGTCTCGACTCGGTCCGGGCCACGCTGGAGGCGCTCGGTCCCGGCTTCGAGCTCCTGCGCGAGCTCGGGCGGGGAGCGACCGCGATCGTCTACCTGGTGCGCGACCACGAACTCGATCGTGACCTCGCGGTGAAGGTGATCCGCTCGTCCTTCGGTGCCGACGAAGAGGCCATGGCCCGGCTCGATCGGGAGGCCAAGCTCGTGGCGCGCCTGCAGCACCCGAACATCGTCAAGCTGTACGGGACCCAGCACCTTCCGGACGGCAGCATGGTGCTGCTGATGGAGCACGTCCCGGGTCGCAATCTCAAGGAGCTCCTCCAGGACACGGGGCCATTGCCGCCGCGCCGCGCCATGGCATTGCTCGAGGACGTCGCATCGGCCCTCGCCTACGCCCACCGGCGCAAGATCGTCCACCGGGACGTGAAGCCCGAGAACATCTACATCGACGACGAGGTCGGGACCGCGCGCCTCGCCGACTTCGGCGTAGCACGCCCCTGGGATCTCGACACCCGCCTGACGCTCCCGGGCGAGTCGCTGGGGACACCGGCCTACATGGCGCCGGAGCAGATCGACGGGGGCGACGTCGACGGTCGCTCCGACGTGTTCAGCCTCGGGCTGGTCGCCTACGAGATGTTGGCCGGAGAGCACCCGTGGGAAGGCGACAGCATATACAGCATCATCTTCAAGCAGAAACACGAGGATCCACCGGATCTGCGCTCGATCCGGCCGGACATCTCGGATCGGGTGGTCGCGATCGTCGAACGAGCGGTCCACAAGGCCCCCGACGAGCGATGGGCGTCAGCGGATGAGATGCTCGATGCTCTGAAGGCGCTGGAAGCCCCCGAGGTCGACCCGCTCCTGCATGGTCTGGAAGGCGAGGCCTCCGGGGTCGCGACGGCATCGGGCACCGCGGTCACCCGCAAGGCTTCGTCCAGAGGACGAGAGGCCGTGCCTTCGCGGACGCCGGCTGCGCCGCCCGCCGCGACGGGCCGGCGGAGGGGGGGGGCACGGGTGTGGATCCTCGCCGGTGCCGCGGCGGTGCTGCTCGC
>JAHHMJ010000288.1 GCA_018678395.1 Gemmatimonadota bacterium
CCGACGCCCGCTGACCGGCAGACACCTCACGGGTCGTGGTGACCCGCACTTCACGCACCAGGAGACGTCTTCGATGACCTTCCCCTCCTCTCTTCGCCTGGCCGTCGCGGCCGGCCTCGTGGCCGTCACGGGCTGCGGTGGCTCTTCGATGGCCGGCGACGCGACGCCCGACGTCGCGCCGGGCGGCAGCCTGCAGGCGCTCCAGCCGAGCGTGCCGAGCCCCGATCCCCGCGTCGGACTCGGCGCCGGCATGTTCGACGCCGAAGAGGCCGCCTGGAATCTGCGGGTGGTCTCGAAGACCCCGCCCCCCGAGGAGTTCGTCGGCATCACCAACTCCGACCTCGCGTTCACGGGCAACTACGCCATCCAGGGCAACTACAACGGCGTCCAGGTCTGGGACATCACCGACCCAGCCTCGCCCGACCTCACCACCGCCTACGTCTGCCCGGCTTCACAGAGCGACGTCTCGGTCTACGGCAACCTGCTCTTCGTCTCCGGTGAGGGGCTCAGCGGGCGCCTCGACTGCGGTACGGAGGGCGTGCGTGACGCGGTGAGCCCCGTCCGCCTGCGGGGCATCCGGATCTTCGACATCACCGATATCCAGGACCCCGTCTACCTCGCGAACGTCCAGACCTGCCGTGGCTCGCACACGCACACGGTCCTCAAGGACCCGAACGACGACGACAACGTCTACATCTACGTGTCGGGTTCGGCGTCGGTCCGGCCCGAGGAGGAGCTGCCGGGCTGCTCGCGCGCCCTGCCGGAAGAGGATCCCAACTCGGCGCTGTTCCGCATCGAAGTCATTCGCGTGCCGCTCGCCAACCCCGAGGCCGCCGCGATCGTGAGTTCGCCGCGGATCTTCGAGGACCTGGTCGCACCGCCGACGCACGGCCTCGCCCCCGAGGATCTGCGGGTCATCGAAGAGGCCCGGGCACGCGGCGCGTTCGTGGCCGAGCTGTTCGGCCAGCCGCGGGTCATTCCGGCTCGCATGACCGGGCCTCTTCTGGACAGCATCGTCGAGGCCAGGGGTGGAAGCGGCGCGCCGACGGCCGCCGACAGTGCGGCGCTCCGGGATTACCTGCCCGAGTGGGCCGCCGCGCTCGCGGGGTCTCGCGGCGACGGCCCGGGCCGTGGCCCCACGCAGTGCCACGACATCACCGTGTACCCGGAGATCGGTCTGGCCGGTGGAGCGTGTGAGGGATACGGCCTGCTGCTCGACATCTCCGACCCGGTGAACCCGACCCGGATGGCCGCGGTCGCCGACTCGAACTTCTCGTACTGGCACTCGGCCACGTTCAACAACGACGGTACGACGCTGCTCTTCACGGACGAGTGGGGCGGCGGCGGCGCGCCCAAGTGCCGGGCCACCGACCCGATGGAGTGGGGCGCCAACGCGATCTTCACCGTCGACGGCGACGACCTCGAGTTCCAGAGCTACTACAAGATCCCGGCGCCGCAGACCTCGCTCGAGAACTGCGTCGCGCACAACGGATCGCTGATCCCCGTGCCCGGTCGCGACATCATGGTGCAGTCGTGGTACCAGGGCGGCATCTCGCTCCTGGACTTCACCGATCCGGCCAACCCGATCGAGATCGCCTTCCACGACCGCGGCCCGTCCGACCCGAACACCATGGGTCCGGGTGGGAGCTGGTCGGTCTACTGGTACAACGGAGTGATCGTCAGCTCCGAGATCGCCCGTGGCCTCGACATCTTCGAGCTGGTGCCGAGTGACGTCATGACCCAGAACGAGATCGACGCGGCCAACACCGTGACGTTCGACTACCTCAACTCGCAGGGTCAGCCCCAGTACGACTGGCCGGCCTCGTTCGCGCTGGCCAGGGCGTACGTCGACCAGCTGGAGCGGCATCGCGCCGTCTCGCAGGGCTGGGTCGACTTCATGCGCGGTGGCATCGCGCGCGCCGAGGGCGCGTCGGGTTCGAACCAGAGTGCGGCCCTGACACGACTGGCCAACGTGGCCGAGCGGGATGCGGCACAGTCACTCGATCCGGAGCGCGTGGGCATGCTCGCGGATGCGTTGAGGATGCTGGCGAGCGGGCAGTAGTGCGCTGGAGAGGATAGAACGAGCGCCCTGCCCCACCCAACGGTGGGGCGCCAGCCGGCAGGACGCGGCGCGGCGCTCTCGGCCGAGGTAGCGGCCGATCAGGAATCGACGCGAGCGGGTCCGGTGGCGTGAGCCGCCGGGCCCGTTTCGTGCGCTGGCGCCGTGCCGGCTGCCCTGCCTGGCCCGGTCGTCCGTCTGGCGCCACCGTGGCGAGCTGCCGACCCTTCCGTCATACGGCATCGTCGCCGGCGTCACTCATCTACGGACCCACCACTCCCGCACCGTTCGGATGTCCCTCACCGATCTGACCGACGAAGAGCTCGAGGCACGCCTCGTAGCGCTCCACGCCGACAGCTTCGGATGGGCCCTGAACTGCTGTGGTCACGACGATGCCGAGGCCGAGGACGTGCTGCAGACGACCTACGTGAAGATCCTGTCGCGCCGAGCGACATGGGCGGAGCGCTCCAGCTTCCGGACCTGGGTATTCGGCGTGATCCGCTTCACCGCCCTGGAGCGTGGACGGCGGGAACGGGCCCTGGCACGACGTGCGGAGCGGGCCGGGCGGCTCGACCCCGACGATCTGGTGGGCACCGTGCCCGCCCCCGACGAGGATCTCGATGTGCGGATCGGGGCCGCCGCGAACCCTCAGGCGCCGCGATTGCGCGAGGCTCTGGCCGCGGTTTCGGATCGGCAGCGCGAGGTGCTGCACCTCGTCTTCTATCAGGACATGACCGTAGCCGAGGCGGCCGACGCGATGGGCGTGTCGGTCGGCTCGGCTCGGACGCACTATCACCGGGGTAAGGAACGACTGAGAGCGTTGCTCGCGGTCGAGGAGCCCGCATGAGCCATTCATCGACACCGCCGGATTCCGAACGAAACGGCGCCGATTCCCGAGATCCCGCACTGCGGGAGGCGTTCCAGGCCCTGAAGGCCGAGGATCGCACACGGGTGCCGGACGCCGCCTCGATGCTGGCGCGCGCACGCGCCGCCGCGGATTCGACCTCGTCGACGGGGACCCCGCAGTCCCCAAACCCCGACGTCGTTCCGCTGCGACGCCGTGGCGCTCTGCGCTGGGGTGTGCCCGGTCTGTCCGTAGCACTCGCCGCCGCGGTTGCGACCGTGCTCCTCATGGACCGCGCCGCGACGACCCCCGACGCCGACTTCGAGCGCGTGGTCGAGGCGTGGTCGACCACGGGAGGCGCCTGGCGCTCCCCGACCGACGACCTGCTGCGCCCGCCCGGCGACGAACTGCTTCGCACGGTCCCTCGCATCGGCGGTGGATCGTCCCTCTCACGTGACCCCCGTGCTCCGCGGCCCGACGGCCCGGAGCGGGAGAGCCCGTCATGATTCGCTCTCGAGCCTTCGTACTCGCCCTCGCCGCGTTCACGCTGACCACGGCGCTGCCCGCGGCGGCCCAGACACCGGCAGACGACGATCCGCTGGCCCGCGTTCTCTTCGCGCCCGAACTGCTCATGCAGCACCGCCGCGCGATCGGGCTCACGGACGAGCAGCGCGATGCCGCCAGCCGGCTGATTCAGGATCTGCAGGGCCGCGTCGTGAGCCTGCAGTGGGAGCTGCTCGACGAGATGGAATCGCTGAACGAGATCCTGGAGGGGCCCCGCGTGGATCTCGACCGGGCGCTGGACCGCTTCTCGGGCGTGCTCGACAAGGAAGACGAGATCAAGCGCCTGCACCTCGAGCTGCTGGTGCGGCTCAAGAACCTGCTCACACCCGAGCAGCAGGAGGAGCTGGCGCGGCTCCGGGACGAGAGCGGGGGCGGTTGACCGCTAGGGCCACCAGGCGACGCCGACGTTGAAGCGGAACGAGCGCGCGTCGATATCCAGGCCGCTGACCGAGAGGGCCCCGACCTCGATCTCGTTGAACTCTCCCGACGTCCAGGCGAGCCCGACGTCGAGCGCCCAGTTCTGTGACAGGTAGACGTCCAGGCCGCCACCGAGCGAGAACGCTCCCCCGCTGAAGGTGACGTCGGCCGTTTCCTGCTCCCCGTCGACCACGGCGTCGCTGACGCTGACCGCGCGGGCTCCCGCTGCGGCTTCGAGCCACGGCACCCAGCGCCTCAGAGAGTTGGCGAAGTGGAAGCGCGCCCCGATCTCAGCGTGACCGAGCGTCCACTGGCCTTCGACCGTGGCGTCCTCGATGTCGGTCTTCGATCCGTCGAAGCGGATGAACCCGGTGACGATACGGTTGAAGCCGTAGCCCACGCGCAGCCCCGCACCACCGCCACTGCCCGGATCCCCTCCCTCGACCTCCAGCGACGCGCCCTGGAGGTACAGCGCGAGCGAGAGTCCGCGCGTAGTCGAGCTCTGGGCAGCTGCCGAGGTCGGCACAGCCATGAAGGCGACGGTGGCGGCTGCCACGAAGAGGGCCAGTCGGTCGGCACGAAGTTGGCGCATGATGGAATCCGGAAGCGAGGATGAAGGCCGGACGGGCGGCCCATGGTTCTGTCTGCGGTATCGACCGTCCGTGCCCGCGATTGGACCCTTGAGACCAATCTCGGCAACGACCGACCGAACGGCCACCGCAGTCACGAAAGGCGGACCGGCCCCCCGGAGGGGAGCCGGCCCGCCGCGGGCCCGGGTCGCTCGGGGGTCAGAGAAGGAAGCCGAGCACGACGATATTGTCGACGGGGTCGAGTACATCCTCGACCAGGTCGAAGACGTCCTCGACGAAGTCCATGATGCCCAGCAGAGCCAGGACCTCGACCGGACGCAGCGGTGAGCCGTCCGCGCGTGTGAACACCGGGTCGTCGCTCGGCCCGGCCACGGTGACGAAGCCGCGCCCGTCGACATCGATCCGGCCGTCGAGCGAGCCGCTCTCAGCGGCGACATCGAGGTCGAGCCGGTGGCTACGGTGGCTGGCCTCGACAACGACCCGACCGTCATCCGAGGTCTCCGAGCCCGTGGCCTCACCACCGACCGCGAAATCGCGTTCATCGACGGCCAGGTCGAAGGTCAACGTATGGGTTCCGCCCTGCTCTCCCTCGGCCCGCACGTCGAAGTCCAGGCGCTGGCCGTCACCGACGACGTAGCCCATGGTCGACAACGAGCCCGCACCGGCGGTCTCGTCGGCGCGGATCGCGTAGTCCAACGTGACGGCGCCCGCCTCGGTCACACGGAGCCGCAGCGCGATGTCCTCCACGCTGTCGTCCCCTTCGTCGATGAGGTCGGCGAAGCCACGCTCACGCGAGGGATCGGGTACACCCGCGACCTCTTCGTAGATGATGAAGCGGACGCCGTTCTCTGGAGCCCCATCGCGGTCGGGATCGACGACCCAGTCACCGGACTCGGGGTCGTAGACGAAGGTCGAACCGCGATTCAGATCCGAGATCAGCGGCGCCCCGGCGGGCCCCGGAGATCCTGCGGCCGCGCCCGCGGGCTGCGTGGCCCGACCCACGACCCGGACCCCCGTCCAGTCCGCAGATCCGAGAATGCTCGTGATGGCGGCGTAGTCGTCGGCCACCGCGCGTGCATCGAAGGGCTCGGCGGCCTCGGGGCCGGCCCCGGTATCGCATGCCGCTGCCGCCAGCAGCATGCCGAGGGCGGTCCAGCGCGTGAGTCCGTGCATCGTGTCCTCCAGGATCGGTACTCGCCGGAGCCGTTCGCCCCGGCCTTCGATCATGAGTGAACTCCGGAGGCGGACCGTATGACACGACGCACGCGTGCCCGGTCCAAGCCGAGGTTCATCGACTCCCCGGATGCGGCGTTGGACGTCCTCTCGGACGAGGGGGATTCCCCACGGGCCCCGCCGACGATCGCCCGACGGCTGATCGCCGGCCCGAAGCATACCTTTCTATTAGCGATCCGGGCACTTCCCTGGGCGGGACCCAACGATGCCCACGCACGTCGAGGCTACCGCTGCCGGTGCCTCCGCCCTCCCCGCCTCCGATGCGCCGGTCTTCGAGGCTCGTGGATTGACGAAAGTCTACGCCATGGGCGAGGTCGAGGTGCGCGCGCTCGCCGCCACCGACGTGGCATTCAGGCGAGGCGAGCTCGTCGTGATTCTGGGGCCATCGGGAAGCGGCAAGTCCACGCTCCTGAACATCCTCGGCGGGCTCGACGTCCCGACCGCCGGCAAGGTCACGTTCCGTGACCACGACCTGGCGGCGGCCGACGAGGTCGAACGCACCCGATTCCGCCGGGAGCACGTGGCTTCGTCTTCCAGTTCTTCAATCTGCTGCCGAGTCTCACGGCTCTCGAGAACGTCGAGCTCGTCACGGAGATCGCCGTGGATCCGCTGGATCCCGCTGAAGCCCTGCGACTCGTCGGCCTCGGCGAGCGTCTCGACCACTTCCCGTCACAGCTGTCCGGCGGCGAACAGCAGCGCGTGGCGATCGCCCGTGCCATCGCCAAGCGGCCCGACATCCTTCTCTGCGACGAACCCACCGGGTCGCTCGACTACGAGACGGGCAAACGGATTCTCGAAGCACTGGAGCAAGTGAACCGGGAGACGGGCACCCTCACGGTTCTCGTGACCCACAATGCCGCAATCGGGTCTCTGGCGGACCGCGTCCTGCGGATGCGGGACGGCCGCATCGTCCACGAGCAGCGCAACGCGAAGCGGGCAACCCCCGCCGACATCGAGTGGTGAGGCCGTGCGTACCCTCGACCTGAAGGTCCTCCGAGACGCGGTGCACCTGCGGGGCCAGCTCCTCGCGGTGGCCGTCCTGGTGGCCTGCGGCGTGGCCGTCTTCGTGATGCTCCGCTCCATGTACGGCTACCTCAGGGGTAGTCAGGAGGACTACTACGCCGAGTACGGATTCGGTGAGGTCTTCGCCCACGCCACCCGTGCCCCGGGTCCGGTGGCGGAGCGCCTCGCCGGCGTCTCCGGCGTGGAGCGACTCTACGTCCGCATCGTCCGCGACGTGATCCTCGACGTCCCGGGCCTCGCGGAGCCCGCCACGGGCCGCCTCGTCTCGCTACCGGACCACGATCCCCCGCCCCTGAATCGGATCCACCTGCGGACCGGCCGCAGGCCCGACCCCGGTCGCCGCGACGAGATCCTCGCCAGCGCCGCCTTCGCAGCCGCGAACGGACTCCGCCTCGGCGACACCTTCGGGGCCGTGATCAACGGACGGTGGCAGCGCCTCACGGTGGTCGGCACCGCCCTGTCACCCGAGTTCATCTACGAGATCAGCGGCCTCGGGACGGTCTTCCCCGACAACCGCAGGTTCGGAGCTCTATGGATGAGCCGGAGCGCCATGGCGACGGCGTTCGAGATGGAGGGCGGCTTCAACGACGTGGTCGCCACCCTCACCGACGGCGCGTCGACCCGGGAGGTCGAAATGGAGTTCGACGCCCTGTTGGAGCCGTACGGAGGATCGGGAAGCTACGCCCGCGACCGACACCTCTCGCATGAGTTCGTGAACTCGGAGATCGAGGAGACCCAGGTCACGGCCTCGTTCTTTCCCGCCCTGTTCCTGGTGATCACCGCGTTCCTCCTCCATACCAACATGCTCCGGCTGGTCCGGATGGAGCGGGGACAGATCGGTCTCATGAAGGCCTTCGGCATGGACCGCGCCACGATCGGAGTCCACTACCTGAAGCTGGCGCTGATTCCGGTCACGCTCGGCGCGGTGGTCGGTGTCGGCCTCGGGATCTGGCTCGCGTTCGAGATGGCCGGCGTCTACGCCCGGTTCTATCAATTCCCGGAGGTGGGCTTCAAGCTGGACCCGTCCGTCGTGGCCATTGGCCTGGGGATCGCCATGCTGACCGGTGTGGCCGGTGCCGGCGCCGCGGTGCGCAGCGTGATTCGGCTGGCGCCGGCGGTAGCCATGGCGCCCCCGAGTCCGCCGGGCTTCCGCGCGGGACTACTGGATCGCGGCGCTGTCGGCCGGGCGCTGTCGCCCGTGGGGCACATGATCGTCCGCAACGTCGCCCGGGGCCGCTGGCGCTCGCTCTCGACTGCGGCGGGCATCGCCCTGGCCCTTGGCGTCCTCACCGCTCTCCTGTCGATATACGATGCGATCGACGTCATCGCCGATCTCCAGTTCAACCACGCCTACCGGGACGACGTCGCCGTCTACTTCGACGCCCCCCAGGCCCGCACCGCGCTCGACGAGGTGCGGCGGTTGCCCGGCGTGCTCGAGGCCGAGCCCATACGAGTCGCTGCAGCCCGGCTGGTGAGCGGCCCGCGGGAACGCAGGGTCGCCCTGCTCGGCCTCCCGCCCGGGGGCGAACTCCGACGCATCGTCGATGAGGACTTCCGACGCTTCCGGCCCCCGGTCGACGGCGTGATGCTGGCTCGGATGCTGGCCACCCGACTCCAACTGAACGTGGGCGACAGCGTCCGGGTCGAGATCACGGAAGGCACGCGGCCCGTGGCCGACCTCGTCGTGGCGGGCATCGTCGACGAACTCATGGGGGGAGAGGTCTACCTCGAGGCCGGAACCCTGTACCGCCTCCTGGGCGAACGAGGCACCGTCTCCGGCGCCTGGCTCCGAGTGGACGACGCCGGTCGCGATGCGCTCTACGCCACGCTGAAACGCATGCCCGGTGTGGCCTCGGTCGTCGTCAAGGACGTGATCGTCGAGGGCTTCGAAAACACCATCGAGGAGAGCTTCACCATCGCTCTGACCTTCACGCTGTTCCTCGGCGGCGCCCTGGTCATGGCCATCGTCTACAACCAGGCCCGGGTCGCCCTCTCGGAGCGAGGCCGGGAGCTGGCCAGCTTGCGGGTGCTCGGCTTCACCCGCCGCGAGGTCGCCCGCATGCTCCTCGGCGAGCAGGGGGTTCTGGTGGCGGCCGCCCTTGCTCCGGGGCTGGCCCTGGGATGGGCGTTCGTTCTGATCGTCCTCCTCCGGTTCGACACCGAAGTCTTTCGCATGCCGGCGGTACGCGATCCGGGGACGTACGTGGCCGCCGTGGGACTGGTGCTCGCGGCGGCCGTTCTGTCGGCCTTCCTGGTGCGTCGACGTCTCGACCGCATCGATCTCGTCGCCGTGCTGAAGACCCGGGAGTGAGAAGACCATGAAGATCCGAAGAGCGGCGTGGGTGACCGGAACGGTCGTGGTGGGTGCCGCCATCGCCTACTGGGCCTTTCGACCGGAGCCGATCGCGGTCGACGTCCGTGTCGTGGAGCGTGGAGCTCTTCGGGTGACGGTCGACGAAGACGGTCGGACCCGGGTCCGGGAGCGGTACGTGGTGTCGTCGCCGGTGACCGGACGGATGGTACGGCTCGAGTGCGAGGTGGGAGATTCGGTCGCCGAGGGTCAAGTCCTCGCCCGGGTCTTCCCCCTGCCCCTCGACACCCGCGCCCGCACGGAGACGGCACGCCGGCTGGAAGCCACCGAGGCCGCCTGGCGCGCGGCCGGGGCGGCCGTCGAGCAGGCTGACGCGCTATGGGACGATGCACGGCGAACGGCGGAGCGCCTCGAGCGGGTCGCCGCGGACGTGCGCGGCGCCGTGGCTCAGGAACGCCTCGACGCTGCCCGGAGCGCGGAACGTGCAGCGGCCCTTGCCCTGGAGCAGGCCGAAGCGGCCGCCGAGGCGGTACGGCACGAGGTCGAGGCGACCCGCTCGACCCTTCTCGGAGCCGATGAGGCGGCGGGCGAGCCGACCCTCGTTCGAGCCCCCGCTGCGGGGCGTGTGCTGCGAGTCTACGAAGAGTGCGAGCGGGCGGTGGCCGCGGGAGCACCAATTCTGGAAGTGGGCGATCCGGCCGATCTGGAGATCGTGGTCGACGTGCTCACCGAGGATGCGGCCAAGCTGACGCCGGGGGCCAGGGCCTACATCTCGGCCGGCGCGACCCAGGACACCCTGGTGGGCGCCATCCGTCGCATCGAGCCCTCCGCATTCACCAAGGTGTCGCCCCTGGGGGTCGAGGAGCAGAGGGTGAACGTGGTGGTGGCCCTGGAGGCTGATGCCCCGATGCTGGGGGACCGTTTCCGCGTCGACGCCTCACTGGTGACCTGGTCGTCGCAGGACGCCGTGAGGGTCCCGGTCGGTGCGCTCTTCCGGCAGGGAGAGGGGTGGGCCGTGTTCCTGGTTGAGGACGGACGTGCCCGGGTACGGAGCATCCAGCTCGGTCAACGCGGACGCCAGGCGGCCGAGGTCGTCTCGGGCCTGTCCGAGGGTGCGCGCGTAGTGGTCTACCCGTCGGACGCGGTGACGGACGGGGCCCGAGTCTCTATTGCGGGAGAGGGGGAGCGATGAGACACCGCATTGACGACCTGGGCACCGTCGTCGTCGGCCTGGAGTCCGCCGCCGGGGCGGCGAGCGCGGTCCATCTGGGGTGGCGCCTCGCCCAGGCAGCCAAGGCGACGCTGCGCGTCGTTTCGGCGGTATCGGATCCCATCGTGGACGTGGTCACCGCCGGCGTTGGGCTCGATGCCGCAAGTCACCACGAAGGGCTGATCGCCCGACGCCGCGCCGAGCTGACGACGGCGCTGGACCCGATAGTTCCGTCCGAGGTCCTGAACGCGGTAATCACGGTCGACCTTGGCCGCGCCGAGCAGGTGATCGCCCACCAGGCCCACCGCTTCGACGCCGCCCTGGTCGTGCTGGCGGGCGCCTTCCCCTCCGGCGGTGAACGTCCGGCCGGGGTGGCCCGGCACCTTCTCCGGACCCTCAAGCGACCGGTCGTCCTCAGTGGACCACGAGCCGGCGATATCGGTCGCGTGGTAGCTGCTGTGGACGTGTCGTTCGCAGCCGAGCCGACGTTCCGCTTCGCCGCGGACCTGTCTCGTTTGCTCGGTACCGAGTTCGAGGTCGTGCACGTGGTCGCGCACCCCGATGTCCCCGTGGAGTGGGCCGGCAGCCCCCACGCGGCGGAAGGCCTGGCGGATGCGGGGGTGCGAGCCGCCACCGAGATGATGACTACGCTCCTGTCCGAGGACGTGCCCCGGCGGATCTCGAGGGGTGAAGTCCTGGCGACGCTGCGAGCGGAGGCCGAGGACGACGCTGGGGCGCTCCTGGTGGTGGGGGACCAGGGCCGGGGCTGGATCCATCGGCGGATCGTCGGAAGCACGACCGAGGCGCTCCTCACCGAGTGCTCCGCCGCGCTGGCGGTGCTGCCGCTGGCGCGCCCCGATCCGACATGACTCTCTCCAGCTCAGCTCTCCCCCGACCCCGCTGCTCATCGTGAATGTCCACGCCCGAAAGG